>NZ_JADPKU010000069.1:0-817 GCF_023074095.1 Bradyrhizobium sp. 137 | reverse complement strand
TCCTAATTCGCCCGTCGCGTATGCATCCAAGGGGATCGTACTTGTTACGGCGGGACGCGCGGCCGAAGCGTTTTCTCCGATTCAGATCGCTTTGCGCCTAAGCCCCAAAGATCCGCCTGCTGGGACTTGGCGTTTTTTCCTCTGTCACGCTGATGTTCGTCTAGGCCAATACAAGGAAGGTACGTCATGATGGTTGCTTTCCCAACGCCAGCGTCCTTGCCATCGCTATGCCGGGATTCCTTGCTGGTCGACGACCGGCGGCCGGCAGCCTTCCGGCCGATGCGAAGGCGGTTGTGACGATGCGTTCATCCTTCTTCCATCTGCCAAGGCGGACGCGCTCCAACGCCTTCGCATAATTACTCGCTTTGCCGGGCGGGCAAATCACGCCACATGTAAGTCAAGGGGCAGAGCGGAAAAATTCTGATTGACCGAATTCGTATTTTCGGGTAAATCGCAAAACATCCCGGCCCGTCAAAGGGGCGTTTCGCGATCGTCACGATACGTCGGCCGGGATGCGATGGACGCGGCAGCGCCGGCGCGTGACGAGGTGGCAGGGCGGGCTAAGCCTGTGAGCCATCGCGATCCGCGGGATCGACACGGCGCGGTCACAGCGTTTCCTTTCGAGTTCGGGGGCGAGCACGCGCGAGCTTCCGAATGGGTGGGAGGGACGTCCGCGGACGGCAAAAGCGTGTGGTCCTGACGCCCGGGGTCTGTGCGTCAAGTCTTGCGGTGATGTGAGCGGCCCAACCGGACCGCGGCATCAGCCATCGGCAAGGCGACGGGGGCAATAGTGCATCGCTCCCCGGGGAGCAACTGT
>NZ_JADPKU010000006.1:0-27941 GCF_023074095.1 Bradyrhizobium sp. 137 | reverse complement strand
CTGCGAATCGGTGCCAGACAAGGAATCACGGTCGATTCCCGCGATGCAATAGTTGGTGCGCTCCCTCAGCCCTCTCGGCTAAATGTGGGTAATTGAAAGTCGGACAACCTCAACGCTTACGAGCTGCTCATGAAGGCGATCGACTTCATGTACCGCATGAACTTCTTCGACTTCAGCCGGGCGGGCGAGCTGCTACAGGCCGCAATCGCTGCGGACCCAAACTACGCCACTCCCTACGCTTATGCAGCGCTATGGCACATTCACAATGTCGCACAAGGCTGGGGAGCCGAGCGCGGGCCCGATGCGGCGGAAGCGGCGCGCCTTGCCGCCGCTGCGGTAGACCGTGCGCCGGCCGACGGCTTCGCGTTAGCGGTTCTTGGACATGCCAAGGCGCTCTTATTCAAGGACTACGATGCAGCGCTCGACCTCTTCGATAGAGCGTTGAGCGCATCGCCTGGAAATGCCATGGCCTGGACCTTAAGCAGCGGCGTGTACGGCTACCTTGGCGACGGGCAGTCGGCGATCACGCGCGCTGAACAAGGATTGCGTCTATCACCTGCCGACACGCAGGCCTATTTCTACCTGATGTTCCTCGGTCAGGCGCATTACATCAACGGCAATTACGACGAGGCGGTCGTTTGGGCACGCAAGACCGCGGGACTGAACGGACGCCTATCCGCCAACCTGCGTATCCTGGCAGCTGCCTACATTGCAAAGGGCCAAGTCGAAGAGGCCCGCTCCGTCGCCAAAATGCTCTTGGACATACAGTCTC
Source organism: Bradyrhizobium sp. 137 (assembly GCF_023074095.1). Lineage (NCBI taxonomy): Bacteria > Pseudomonadati > Pseudomonadota > Alphaproteobacteria > Hyphomicrobiales > Nitrobacteraceae > Bradyrhizobium > Bradyrhizobium sp. 137. The sequence continues at coordinate 27,169 of NZ_JADPKU010000006.1, read as the reverse complement.
AATTCCAGCTTTCGGTCTACCGTGAGCGTTGTCCCTTCAAATCAGATTTGCGGGACCGCTTCATCGAACATTTGCGACAGGCAGGTCTGCCTGATTGAAGCCATGCTGCATTTGCAGCGAACCATAGGAGGATGCCGAAATGGGCGGTAATTGGTTCGGCGGCAACTGGTTTGGTGGCAACTGGTTTGGTGGCAACTGGGCGGGCGGTTCAAACGGGGCTAATGCAACGCGCGTGTTCGCCATGCGCGCAGATCGGCCACTTGCCGAGATCACCATCGCGCGGGCCTACAATGAGAAGTTCCGGGAAGCGGAATGGGATGCCGATTTGCGCGCCATGGCGATCATGTCGGAGTTCCCGATGCAGCAGCAAGGAGGCATGTACTGGCAGGCAGCCGTCGCGCTGCCGCCACCGACCTACCCGGTCACGGCGAAGATGATCGACGAGGTTTTGGTGCTCGCGGTTGCAGAACGGCCGGAGGCGCTCGGCGAAATCGTGGAGGAGGATCAGAATTTTCAGCTGCGGTGGTTGCAGCTTCTCAACATTACCGCGACGAGCCACCCGCAAACATTCCTGCTCATGAAAATCATAGCTCGGGTCGGCGAGTTCGCGATGGTCCAACTCAAGCTCCAATATGCGAACACGGCTAGCGCCGGCATGCCGCCTTGGTACCAGCCACGGCCGAGCCAGGTCTGCCCGACAATATACCCGCCCGTCCCGATTCCGGGGCATCCGGCCTATCCGGCAGGACACGCACTCATTGGCACGCTCACCTCCGAGTGCCTGGCCGACCTGCTGCCTCAATACGCCGACGCTTTGCGGGCTCTCGCCGCCCGGGTCGGGATGAACCGGATGATCGCCGGATTGCATTATCACGAGGACATCGACGCGGGCGCCAAGGCCGCTCTCGCCATCAAGCCCTACCTCTCGGCGTGCCAGTTCTACGCGGCGACGTTCGCACTCGCGCAGAAGGAATGGAAGTGAGGGAGCAAGGCTGGCCCAAGACCGGAGGCGACCATGAGACCTTGGGAACTGCAGTCCCGCTACATACGGGTGCTGGCGCAGCGCGATCAACACGACGTACTTGTCCAGGCTGCTGAAGACCTGATCGACGGCATTAGCCCCGTCGGCACGATGCGCCGTTACGTTCACGAGAACGCAGCGCCCGACTTTCTTATTGATGAGGCATTCGGCGCCGTGCCGATCTGGGACGGCGCCGATCACGTGCCGGTGGTCTCGGTCAAGGACAGGGGCGAGGCAGCGCGCTCCCGCCTTGCGCTCGAGAAATCGAAGAAATTCCTGATCCGTGCCTACGTGGATCCTGCGAGCCTTTCCAAGCCGAATTTCAATAATGGCGAGCCGGTCTGGTCGGATCCGGATTTGGGCGGCGCGAGTACGTTCCCCGCCGCCAACCAGGCCACGGGCGACGTGGACGCGGTCCGGCAGGACCTCGACACGGCGACGCTGCAGCACAACGGCCTTTCTGGCGCAGGCGTTGCGGTCGCAATTGTCGACACGGGGATCTACAGGCCACACCTTGCCAGGCGGCTTGGCTTCAACCCAGCCCTCGATATCGGCAATTCGTGGACGCCACCGACCGTGGCGACCAAGCCCGGTCTCAACCGCGTTGGGCACGGCACGATGTGCGCATACGGCGTGCTCGCGGTGGCCCCCAACGTGACGCTGCTCGATTACCCGTTGCTGCTGGGGCGACCGGCCGGAGAGCACACCGTCCGCGCAACGATCAGCGAGATGGTGCTCGGCTATTTTGTCCTGATCTGGCGCTGGGCGCTCCTCCGCACCATTCCCCAGGCTGCGCTCGTCGTCAACAACAGCTGGGGCATTTTTCATCCGAGTCTCGACGAGTTTTCGCCCGGCGATCCGCGGCGTTACATCGACAACCCCATGCATCCTTTCAGGCTATATGTCTCGCTGCTCACATCATTTGGGGCCGACGTGGTTTTCGCCGCGGGCAATTGCGGGAAGGGTTGCCCCAATGCCGTGTGCCTGCAGCGGACGGCGGGAATGATCATGGGCGCCAACACATATCATGAGGTGCTGACGCTCGGCGCATGCGATGTTCACGACGTACGACTCTGTTATTCGTCGCAAGGACCATCTATCGCGGGAATGTTTCCGCAGAAGCCGGATGTGACCGCCTACACGCAGTATCTCGGCTCGAAAGTTCAGCGCGGCCCGCGTGGCTTCGAGCCCGACACTGGGACATCAGCGGCATGCGCGGTCGCATCCGGCTGCGTCGCCGCGCTGCGAAGCCGTCGGCCACCGACGGCGACGGATCCGGCAACGATGATTGCGGTATTGCAAGCCACGGCGCAGCCGGTCGGCGGCGCAGTGCCAAACTATGATTACGGCTTTGGCATCCTCAGACCGGTAGCGGCCGGACACAGCCTCGGCATCATTCCGTGAACGCGCAAATCGCCAGCCCAGCCTGTAACGAACTGCCCTAACTCCGCAATCCCGGCGCCTCCTGCCCGGTGCGTGCGACGTATTCCGTGTAGCCACCGCCATATTGGTGGATGCCCTCCGGCGTCAGCTCCAGCACGCGGTTGGATAGCGTCGCCAGGAAATGCCGGTCATGCGAGACGAACAGCATGGTGCCCTCGAAATCCGACAGCGCATTGATCAGCATCTCCTTGGTCGCGAGGTCGAGATGGTTGGTCGGCTCGTCCAGCACCAAAAAGTTCGGCGGATCGAACAGCATCTTGGCCATCACCAGGCGCGCCTTCTCGCCGCCTGACAACACCCGGCAGCGCTTCTCGACATCATCGCCGGAGAAGCCGAAGCAGCCGGCGAGCGCGCGCAAGGAGCCCTGCCCCGCGGTTGGAAACGCGTCCTCCAGCGACTGGAACACGGTGCGCTCCCCGTCGAGCAAATCCATCGCATGCTGGGCGAAATAGCCCATCTTGACGCTGCCCCCGAGCGCCACCGTGCCTTCGTCCGGCTCGCTCGCGCCGGCAACCAGCTTGAGCAGCGTCGACTTGCCGGCGCCGTTGACGCCCATCACGCACCAGCGCTCGCGGCGGCGGATCATGAAGTCGAGACCATCATAGATGCACTTGTTGCCATAGCCCTTGTGCACGTTCTTGAGCGCCACGACATCCTCGCCCGAGCGCGGCGCCGGCGGGAAGTCGAACGCAACGCTCTGGCGGCGGCGCGGCGGCTCGACGCGTTCGATCTTGTCGAGCTTCTTGACCCGGCTCTGCACCTGGGCGGCATGCGAGGCACGCGCCTTGAAGCGCTCGATGAACTTGATCTCCTTGGCGAGCATGGCCTGCTGGCGCTCGAACTGCGCCTGCTGCTGCTTCTCGTTCTGCGCCCGCTGTTGCTCGTAGAATTCGTAATCGCCGGCGTAGGTGGTGAGCGAGCCGGAATCGATCTCGATCACCTTGGAGATCACGCGGTTGATGAACTCGCGGTCATGCGAGGTCATCAGCAGCGTGCCTTCGTAATCGTGCAGGAATTTTTCCAGCCAGATCAGGCTTTCCAGATCGAGATGGTTGCTCGGCTCGTCGAGCAGCATCACGTCGGGACGCATCAAAAGGATGCGCGCCAGCGCCACGCGCATCTTCCAACCACCGGAGAGCTTGCCGACGTCACCATCCATCATCTCCTGGCTAAAGCCGAGGCCGGAGAGCGCCTCGCGGGCGCGGCCGTCGAGCGCATAGCCGTCGAGCTCCTCGAACCGGTGCTGCACCTCGCCATAGCGGGCGATGATCTCGTCCATCGCGTCGGCCTTGTCAGGATCGGCCATCGCGGCCTCGAGCTCGCGCAGCTCGGCCGCGACCTCGCTGACGGGACCTGCGCCATTCATGACTTCGGCCACGGCACTGCGGCCGCTCATCTCGCCGACATCCTGGCTGAAATAGCCGATGCTGATGCCGCGATCGGTCGAGACCTGGCCCTCGTCGGGCAGTTCCTCTCCGGCAATCATGCGGAACAAGGTGGTCTTGCCGGCGCCGTTCGGACCAACGAGGCCGATCTTCTCGCCTTTGTTGAGAGCGGCGGAGGCTTCGATGAAGAGGATCTGGTGGCCGGCTTGCTTGCTGACGTTGTCGAGGCGGATCATGCTTGTCTTTGGGGGAATTTTTGCGTTGCAGCGTCATAGGCCATGCCGGCCATCAGGGGAAGCCCGGCGGGACCCGAATCCTGGCGCGTCGGCTAGGGCGCCTCCATCCCATTCGCCGCCGCTACAAATCGCTTGGCAATTCTGTCCACCTTGAAGACACCTCGGCACCTGAAATAATCGTCCTCGCAGCTGGTCGCATGAGCGTCAGAGCCCGGCCACACGTCGCGTCCGGCGCTGCTTCGACAGATCAGAGATTTTTCCTGTACTCTTATTCGCTTCCCCAACAACAGGAACATCGCTGGGTGAGCGCGTATTGAAGGACCATCAGAATAGGCTCGACGGAGGCCCTCATGATTGGGACAAAGCTGAACGAAACAAGGCTGACCAATTTGGCGACAGCGTGCGCGGCCCTGGCCCTCGTGCTCGCCACGGTTCCGGCAGCGGCGCAGGAGGCCGGACGACCGAGAGTCGGCACACTCACGTGCAACATATCGCCCGGGGTCGGCATGATTGTTGCTGGACAACGGCAGTTGAGCTGCATCTATGCATCGGCGAGAGGCAGGGCGCGCGAGGCTTATGAAGGCACCGTCAGCACGCTTGGTCTCGATATAGGGGCCACGTCCGGCGGTCAGCTCGTTTGGGCCGTTTATGCCCCGACCGCGGTTCGCCACGCCGCGTTGGCTGGAACCTATGCAGGCGCGACCGCCGGCGGCACTGTTGGCGCCGGAGTTGGTGCCAACCTTCTTGTGGGCGGGTCGGATCGCACGATCGCCTTGCAACCGGTATCCGTTCAGGCGCAAACGGGTGTGAACATCGCGGCAGGCATATCGAGAATGGAATTGCGGCCGGCTGCTGCGCCAGTGCGTCGCAGGGCGCAGTGACGGCCGTCGCCGGCCAATTAAAGTAGAAATGGCGCTTGTTAGTGAGGCCGGGTCCGCCGTGGCCATCGGTGCTCTCAGCACGTCACTGCTGGTTCATCGCAAAGATGCCCGAAGGTTCGCTTTGCGCAAGCCGAGTGCTCTTCTTCCGGCGAGGTCCAAGCGATAGACAAGCCACCGGCCTCAGGAATTTGCTATTGAATTAACGGCTTGTACAATGGCGGCGGGATCTGCGTACGTGACCATATGCCCGGCATTCGGAACGAGATGAAGATCGGACCGGGGCAGTGCCTGATGTAAATCTCGCGCTTGGTTGTGTTCGACCACCTGGTCCTCTGTTCCGTGGAATATTTGCACTTGATGGGCCATGGTCGAATAATAGGATTGGAATTGTGCCGCAGTTGGAATGAGGAGTGCACTTTCCTCCGCAGCCGCCCTCAACTGTGTGGGTCTGAGAACGAGAGACGCTGGAAATTCATTCTTGAACGTCTGCGGGACAGAACGGGGCGCGAAGATCTTACGGAGAGCTCCCGGCAAGACGGCCCACGAAATGATCGGCGCGACAGTGTAACTGACCAAGTCGCCTAGCACCGGTATGGCTGGACCGGCCATCAGCCACACGTCCAATCGGACGGTCGGGAAGTAATACCCGGACGCAAGCACAAGACCCCGGATCGGATAATCCTTCCGCACGCCGAGAGCGATAGCGACAAAGGCGCCCCAAGAATGGCCCAGCACCACAGGATCGCGGATCCCGAGTTGATTGAGCGCCTTCACCAATAGAGCTGCTTGAGCTGCTGCGGTCCATATTCGGCGCCGCGGCCGCTGACTATAGCCAAAGCCCGGGCGGTCGAAGCACACCACGCGATTGCTACGAGCAAGAAGATCGACCAGGCCACTGATCGTGAAGTCCTGGATCATGGATCCGTTGCCATGGAGCAGCACAACACAAGGAGCCGCGGGATCGCCCCGATCGATATAGTGGAGTACCACGCCGTCGCACTCGAGGAACTTGCCGATTGGTGGATTCCTCCACGCGGCCAGTTTGGAGAAGCCGACGTTGCCGATGATGAGAAGTGCTAATAACAAGGCGGCGATGAGCAATACGGTTTCGGCGGCGGTCATGATCGAGCCTTGATGATCGAGGGGTCAGAACACGAGACCCGCGGTGCCGAGCAGATCAGCCAATCCATCGAATAATTGGAAGTTGAAGCGCTCGTTCCTGCGCGCAATGGCGGAGGATTGATTAAAAAATCGCTCGCCCCGGAACGGTCCAGAAATGCCCACGTTTGCTCGCGTAGGATCGCACCTGTGACGGAGAGCATAGGATCCGACCTCACCAACAACAACGATGGAGCAACAAATGGCCAATCCACGCCAGGAGGAAAAGTCTACGCAGAGCCCTGAGGACACAATCCGCCGCGCCGCCGAGAGGACCGCGGAGCAGACCAGACGGATCGGCTTAGCTACCGCTGAGGCCGGCGAGGAGGTGGCCCAAGCCAGCAGCCACCTGCTGCGACAAAATGCCGAGATGCTGCAAAACACTTGGCGCTTCGGCGTCGACATGGCCACCGCGATGATGGGCCGCTCGACTGATCAGCTTGGTCGCACGTTCGGTTTGACGGGCAATGAAGCGCAGCGGGCAACGGAACGCTCGGTCCGCAACGCCGAAGCAATCATGTACTCTACGACCGCAGTGGCCAAAGGAATGAATGGCATGTCACGCGAGTACTTTGATTTCGTTCGACAGCAGATCGAGAGGACCATGGACCGCATGAATGAACTCTGGCGCTGCCGAACTCCTCACGATTTGGCGGCCTTGCAGACTGATCTGATGCGCGACACGGTCAGTAGCGCCTTGGATACCAGCCGCCGGATGGCGGACATGTCTCTGAAGGTGGCTGACGACGCCGGAAACCATATAACCCAGAGTATCGAACGCATGCGGCAGGCTGCCTAGCACGCCGGCATAATCATGGGGTACGTGCGCGGCTGAACCTCAGCCGCTCATGTGCCTTGCTGGAGCTGCGGCCTCGCCGCTCCAGATTCCTCAGCGCACTGCATCAGCGCGGAGTAGACGACCACGTCAGCGGCTAAATCGCCGCTAGTCGCCTTTGAACCCGCTGCTCAGTCAAAGTGCCCTCCGAACGGCCAGACGAACCACGTCGCTGCGACAAGAAGGAGCCTAGCACTTAGCCGCGGACTTGTGAGCCGTAGTCTAGGAGGATGTCCGACTTGGGGTCACGTGCCGCTGTCCAGGCACCGCAGCCCGCATCCCGACCTCGGCGGCCTGCATCATTGGCGCCAAGTGCCGCGCCTTTTTATAATTATGCGCTGACTATTCCGCGGTGTACCTGGCCGTCAGGGAATGACCATGCAAGCTCGCGGAAAACACCACGATGGCCTTTGGTGACAGCTCGGCCTGCAGCTTTCCCGTCATCATGTTGGGATTGGCCGGCGCAAGCGGAACGGTGACGGTCTTGCCGCCGTCTTGAATCGTTGCGCGCCCCCGCATGTCCTTGGTCGACAGCGGAGAACCATCGTCGTCGCCCACATAAAAGACGATTTCCGTGCCCTTGCGGACAAACTCGATCGGATGTCCCTGCGATCTGACGACGGGACCGCCGTTGCTGCCCTTCGTCTGTGCCATGGCAAGGTCCGGCATTGTGGCGATCACAGCCATCACGGCCGGGAAGATGTATTTTCTCATTGGTGGCTCCTCGGTAGGTTGTGCGAAGTCAGTGAGCTTCCGCGGGGGTAAACCTTGCAGCATGCCCGGCCATCAGCCGCTCCAACGGCTGCTTGCCAAACGTCAGAAACAGAATTGGGGTCACGACGGTATCGAGGATCGTGGCGCTGAGCAGGCCGCCAAAGATCGTCACGGCCACGGGGTGCAGGATCTCCCGGCCCGGCTCGTCCGCGCCGATCAAGAGCGGCGTAAGCGCCAATCCGGCACAAAGCGCCGTCATCAGAACGGGGCTGAGACGCTCCATGCTACCGCGAACGACCAGCCCGATTCCGAAACGCTCGCCCTCGTGAATGGCGAGATTGATGTAATGGGAGATCTTCAGGATCCCGTTGCGCGCTGAGATGCCGGCAAGCGTGATGAAGCCGATCATCGACGCCACCGACAGCGGCTGGCCGGAGATCTTCAGCGCGCCGACGCTGCCGATCAGGGCGAGCGGTATGCCGCCCATGATGATCAGCGATAGCGCGGTTGATCGGTAACGGCCGTAGAGGACGATGAAGATCAGCGTCAGGGACGCCAGCGACAGAATGCCGATGCGCCACGACGCCTCCTGCTGGGCCTGAAAGGCGCCCTCAAGGTTGGTCGTGTAGCCTTGCGGAAATTCAAGTTCCCGAATCGCCTTCTGAATGTCGGCAGCGATATCGGCGATGTCGCGGCGTCCGTCCCCATTGCCATAGACAACGATCCTGCGCTGGGTCCCCTCGCGCTGAATCTGGTTCGGCCCGTCTGTCTCGACGACTTCAGCCAAAGCGCTGAGCGGAACGAATTCCAAGCCGGTCGGAATAAGCAGGTTTTGCAGGCCTGTTGTCGACCGGTCTTGCTCAGAAAGGCGCATGATGACGTCGAAGCGGCGATTGCCGTCGACGATCTGAGAGACCTTCCGGCCGTTGGACAGCGCGTCGAGTGCCTGGGTGATCGCGGCCGGCGTCAGGCCATGAAGTGCGGCGCGGGCATGGTCGACCTGAACCCGCACCTGCGGAATAAGCACCTGCTTTTCGACCTGGAGATCGACCAGACCGGGAATCGTCGATAGACGTTGGCGCACCGTTTCGGACAGGCGGCGCAACATCTCGATGTCGTGCCCAAAGATCTTGAGCACGATCTGGGCACGAATACCCGACTGGAGATGATCCAGGCGATGGCTGATCGGCTGTCCGATGGCAACTGACGCCGGCAGTGCGGATAGAGCTTCCCTGATGCTCGTATAGATGTCCGCCTTTTGGCGCTTGGACGGAACGAGATCGACATCGATCTCGCTGAAGTGCACGCCTTCGGCGTGCTCATCGAGCTCGGCGCGGCCGGTGCGGCGTCCGACCGATTTCACCTCGGGCACCTTTGCGAGCAACTGTTCCGCCAGCAGTCCAAGACGGTTCGATTCCGCGAGCGAAATGCCTGGATTGTACTGCAGCGACAGCACCAGCGTCCCTTCGTTGAAGGGTGGAAGAAAACTGCGAGGCATCTGGCTCGCGGCGTAGCCTGCCACCATGACCGCCGCCGCGACGGAGCTCAGCACGAGACCCCGCCGCTCGAAAGCCCAACCCAGCACCCGCCGATTGGCCTGCTTCAGCTTGGTGACGATCAGGCTCTCGCGGTCACCCGAACGCGCTCGTTTCGAAAGCAGATAGTAGGACAGAACAGGCGTCACCGTGATCGACGTCAGCAGCGAAGCGAGGATCGAGACCACATAGGCCACGCCAAGCGGCGTGAACAGCCGCCCTTCGATGCCCGGAAGGGCGAATAGCGGCACAAAGACGAGAACGATGATCATCGTTGCATAGACGATGCCGGAACGAACCTCCTGGCTCGCCCCGGAGATCACGTCCAGAACAGGACGCGGCGTGCTCGACGCGGCGTTCTCCCGCAAGCGCCGCAAAATGTTTTCGACGTCCACCACGGCATCGTCGACCAGTTCGCCGATCGCGATGGCGAGGCCGCCAAGGGTCATCGTGTTGATCGTGAGGCCGAAGGCGCGGAACACCAGGACTGTCACAAGGATCGATATCGGAATGGCCGTCAGCGAAACCAACGCGGCCCGTCCGTTCATCAGGAACACGAACAGGACCACGGCGACGACGATGGCGGCTTCGGCCAGAACGTGCTCGACATTGCTTATCGATGTCTCGATGAACGTGGCCTGACGGAATTGCATGTTAGTCACGTTAATTCCCGAACGTATGGTGCGCTGCAGCTCCTTCAGCCCGGCTTCGATATTGCGCGTCAATGCCACGGTATCAGCAGCCGGCTGCTTCATGACGCTGATGATGACGGCGGGCTTGCCATTGTACCCGGCGTCGCCCCGCTTGGTGCGCGCCGCGAAATCGACGGCGGCGACCTGCTTCAGCAGGATCGGCTGCTGGTCGCGGCTCGCAACGACGGTGTTGCCGAGGTCCTCGAGACGCCTGGTGAGCCCGACATTGCGGATCAGATATTCGCGGCCATGCTGGTCAACGAAGCCGCCGCCGCTGTTGGTGCCGAACTTGGCGACCGCCTGCTCGATCTGGTCGTGGGTGATGCTGAGTGCCTGCATGGTGGCAACGTTCGGCGTCACGCGGTATTGCCGGACCTCGCCGCCGATGGGTATCACCTGGGCGACGCCGGGAATGGCGAGGAGTTGCGGCCTGACGACGAAGTCGGCGATCTCGCGCACTTCCATGGGCGAACCTGTGCCATCGCTCGTCAACGCGAATAGCATGATCTCGCCCATGATCGATGTCACCGGCCCCATCTGGGGATTGACCGAAGAGGGCAATTGTTCGCGGATCAGCGCCAGCCGCTCCGAGACGAATTGCCGGGCGCGGTAGACGTCGATGCCCCAATCGAATTCGACGTAAACGACCGACAGACCGACGCCCGAGACCGAGCGTACCCGGATCACGCCGGGCATGCCGTTCATTGACGTCTCGATCGGAAACGTCACCAGTTGCTCGACCTCCTGGGGCGCCAGTCCCTCCGCCTCGGTCAGGATGTTGACGGTCGGGCGGTTGATATCCGGCAAGACGTCGACGGAGACGCTCGGCAGGACGACCAGCCCGTAGCCAACCAGCACGGCGGCTACTGCCAGAACGAACAGGCGATTGCGCAAACTTGTTTGCACGATGAGCTTGAACATGAGCGGTCTACCGGATCTGATTGATGAGGTCGGTGCCGCGAATGACAATGCGCTCGCCCTCCTTGACGCCGGCCGCCACTATCACGCGGGCCGCGTCGACCGGCAGCACGCGAACGGGTTTCGGCTCGAAGCGCTCGGGCCCGGCATGCAGCCAGACGATGTTCTCACCATTGCCGCTGCGAACGACCGCATTGCGCGGAAAGATCAGGCCGGCGACAGGGGCGCCGCTCTGGATCATCACGTTCAGCGGCTGGCCGATGTTGAGGCCCGTTGGCGGATCCGGCATCGCAAACTGAACCACGGTGGCATGCTGGCGCAGTGCCCGGCTCGTTCCGACGAAGGTCAGCGCAATCTGCTGCCCGTTCGGGGCCATCGCCGTTGCAGCTTCAGGCTGCTTCAATCCTATGTCATCATAGGCCAATGCTTCGACCCAGAGGCTGCTTGGGTCCGCGATCTGGAACAGGACGTCCTGCGGTTGAATGACTTGGCCGGGCACGACCTTGGCGGACGTGATGACGCCGTCGGTCGATGCCCGCAGCTCCTCGAACCCGGTGCGGGAATTTCGGACGGTTTCGCGGCGCGCCCGCAGGCCCTCCAATTCACTTTCCAGGTCGTTGACCTGCCCATGCGGCACCGCGCCGCGTTCGGCCAGCGGCCGCAGACGCCGCAGCTTGTTTTCCGTGACTGCCATCAACTGTTCGATCTCGCCCACCTTTTCGAGGATCGTCGTGCGGTCTGCGACCGGCAGATGCGGCTCGATCTGGATGAGCAGATCGCCCTTGCGAACGGTTTGGCCAATGCGAGGTATGCCGCCATCGATCGGAACGACGCGGCCCCCGTAGACGCTCTGCACGATGCTGCTGCGGTTGGGGTCGGCCATGACGCGGCCGATCAGCGTAACCGCGGGATGAATTGTCTGCAGCTCGGCTGCAGCGGTCCGGACATCAAGCAACCGCTGCGTCGGCTTGGCCGCGAAGACGGTGCCGTCTTGCAGGCGCCGCGGGGCATCGCTCAGTGCGGGAGCATCCGGCGGATTTGGTTGCGTTGCGTTCGTCCGCCCCTCGCCGAACATGATGGCGGCGAGAACGGCGAACACCGCTGCCATCACGGCGGAAATGGAGGCGGCCATGCTGCGGCCGCGTCGCCTCCAATAGGCGAAGAGAAGGCCGAGGCCCAAGGCAACTAGCGCGGAGGCAGCGATGGCGGTTCGGCTTGAGAAAAGCCAGCCATGCTCGTGCTTCTGTTCTGGTAGCCGGGCATCGCCGGCACGCGTCGGTATGAACGAGTCGACCAGCAGATCATTCCCCTTGCCGGCGCTGATTGAGAAGATGACTTCAACCGATCCAGCCGGCGTGCCGTTCGGGATCGCGGCGGTGTAGACTCCGTCCTCCTGGCTTGAAGCCTCGATCGGGGCGGAATCCCCGATCGTGACTTGCAGGGCAGCGTCCGAAACCGGGTCGTTCGAAACTGCATGATCAAGGAAGACCGAAAGCTTGCCGTCTTTTAGGATGCCGACGATCTCATAAAGCTCGGAGCGCGCGGCAACCCTTGGATAGGCTGAGGACACAAACGTCGGCTTGTCGGCATCGCTGTGATCGTGGCCTTCATGGGCAACGGTTCCGGACAGACCAAAGATCAGGCTCGCCAGCCAGATAAATCCGGCCAGCCCAAAGATTGCGAGCCGCCCTTTCGGGCAGCGCTGATTCATAAACATGGAAAATTCCCTCAGACATGCGAAAAGGCGGCGGCCGTAGGGCCGCCTGGGCTACGCGATGCTGAAGGTACTTGGTGGCCGGATGAGTGCCTCGGGGCTTACCCCGACGATGGCTCGCGCAAGCGGCAATTCGATAGCGCCGAGCACTTCGAAAGAGCCGAGCACGTGAATGAACTGCGGTGAAGCGATCGAGGTACCAAACATGTCCCAAGCCACGCTTGGAGCGCCATCGTCGTCGTGATCCGGTCCATCATGTACGTGGCCTTCGGCGTCGTCGCCAGCGTGGGAATGCACGTGCCCTGCCAACTGATCGTGAAAATGCAAGGAACCGCTGAGCGTGACGGCAGGCATCGGCATAGCGCCAACAGCCGCCTTCACCTGCGAGACCGAAATCAGGGACACCTGAAGCACAAAGGCCCATATCGCCACGAACATGGCCGTTCTGGCGAGTGGACGAAGATGTTGGACAAGACCGTGCTGCACGGCAAAGAACTAGGTCATCCCAGCGGCGATTTCAACGACGTTCGCAGCAGCATCGAACGGGAACTTGACTGAAGGTCGCCCACAATAGCGTGTCCGTTCTCAGCTGCGGGTCGACGGCTATGTTGCCACGGGGACGGCTCAGGACTGCTTCAGGAAACAGGTATCCAACACCTATATGTCCGCGCCCTACGCTCGCCGCATCAGCTTGAGCGAGGCGGCAAGGCGCAGGCTGCGCTTGCCGGCGAGCGCGATGCCTTCGAGCTCGCCGCTGTCTTCCGTGCAGGTCCCGGAGAAGCCGATCCCCACCTCCAGGCCGCCAAACACGGGATTGTCGTCTTTCGCCGGCGTATGCTCCTGGTTCAGCATCTCGCCCTTCCAGCGGCCATGCGCCGGAGGAGTAGGAGCCGAGATAGTAGAAGAACGCATCGCCTCCGAGGATACGCCCGTCCATCAGCAGCATCACGCCGGAGAGGCCAGCCTCGACGCCGTCGAGCGCGCGAAGGTGAATGGAGTACAGCCCGTTGATGATACCGCCGGGACCGACGGTGCCGCGGGGCGGCAGCGCCTCATCATCGAGCGGCGCGAGGTTGGCCCAGAACACGCTGCCCGGCATCGGATCGGCCTTGCCCTCGAACAGGATCGTCGATCCCTCCGTCCTGCCGTGGACCTTGATCGTGGCGACATCAGCGCCCATCAGCGGCTTGTAGTTGGGATCGTCGTTGTGGCGCTCGGTGATGACATTGGCTTCGATCGCGCCATCCCTGACGTCATAGGTCCCAAGATGCGCAAAGGCGGAATTGCCGCCCAGCAGCTTGCCGTCATGCATGCACATGATGCTGCGGCCGAAGGCACCGTTGATGCCGTATTCAACCTTGTAGAGCCCGTTGAGCAACGTCTTGAACCTAAAATCCGGAAAAGATTTGCGGGCTAGCTAGCATCGTCGCCGCATCGAAGTCATCGGCTTTTCCGCGCAGCCCCGTCCGCGACCGACCGCCGTTATGATGCCATTATGCACCTGTTTTGCTCGACGGGTCAAACCAATTTCGCTTAATCCGTAATACGTGCGATTTCAATCCCTTGGCTACTGTGCATGGGGTTGTTTTCGCATGTTTTGTCTTGCCGGCTCCTGGACGGCATTCGCCGGCCTTCAATGCCGCTTGAAGTACTGCACCTCGCGCTCGTGCTTCTCGGCCGCCGCGCGGCTCTTGAACGTGCCGAGATTACGCCGCTTGCCGGTCTTCGGGTTCACCTTGCGCGAATAGAGGCGATATTCACCGGATGCCAGTTTGCGGATCATGGTTGCATCTCCCAGTCTGCCCATGGCAACGACCGGCGCATGGTCAAGTTCCCGGGCGCCCGGCTGTCTCGAGACCACCTATCACGACGCCCGCAACGATCTCGCCGACAACTTGAAGCGAGCCGAGCCCCCTAGTCACATCGCTGTCACCAGAGCGCTAGAACCACCTCTCGCGAAGAGAGAGGCGAATTAGAAGCACAGTGTGGTGACGAGCTTGCCCTGCTTGTCCTTGATCGCATAGGGACAGCGCAGCCGTTCCAGCGCCTTCTTGGCGTCATCGTCGCCGAGGGCTGCGGCGCGTTCGTAATAGGCCTTTGCGGCGTCCTTGTCCTTCGGCCCGCCGCGGCCTTCCTGGGCGAAGGCGCCCATTCGCTCCAGCGCGCCGGGATGATTTTGCGCGGCTGCCTTCTCGAACAGTGCGCGCGCAGCGACGTCGTCCCTCTCCCCGCCATTGCCGCTCGCCAGCATCAGACCGAGCTGGTACTGCGCCTCCGCATTGGTTTCGGCGGCCTTGCCCAGCAGCGCGCGCGCCTGCGCGGGATCGGCGGGCGCGCCGCCACTTGCGCTACCGAGCGCGGCGAGATTGCTGACGCCGCGGGGATTGCCGGCCTGCGCCGCCTTCTCGAACAGTTTTCGCGCTTGTGCTTCGTCCTTCGCGATCCCAGAGCCTGTCCCCTAGGCGACGCCGAGTTCGACCATCGCCGCGCTCGATCCCTTGTCGGCGGCCTTGCGCCAGGCAATGATCGCCTCGCTCGTCTGCCCGTTGGCCGCATAGGCGCGGCCGAGCGCGAACATGGCGCGGCGCGAGGAGGATGCGGCCTGCTTGCAGAACTTGATGGCCGTCCTGACGTCGGAGGAAGCGATCTCCGTCACGCCCTTCACGTCGGCCGGCTTGTCGGGATCACTGGGATCGGCCGCCACCCGGTCGCACAGCACGAGATCGGCCGACTGCGCCTGTGCCGCCAGCGGCACGGCGAGCGTCAGGAGAGTTGCGAGGAGATAAGCGCGCATGACCATTACGTTGCGTCCCCGCCCTGGCACATTCAAGGCTCGAGTCCCGATTGGCGGAGGACAGGAACGGCCTCCGGCGATGCCAGATAGCGCAGCAGCCTATCGGCAGCTTCGGCATGTGTCGCATTCGCCATGCGGCCGGCGGAGAACACCGCCGGCGTCTGCAAATCATGCGGGATCGGACCGACCACCTCGATGCCGCCGACCTGCTTCAGTTCGCTGATCTGCTGCACGGCGAGATCGGCCTCGCCATTGACGAGCCGCTCCGCCGTAAAGCCCTGCTGCACGATAATGGCTTTGGCGTTGATCTCCGGCGCGATGCCCAGCTGCTGGATCAACTGCGCAAAGTAGATTCCGCTGGCGCCAAGCCGCGAATAGGCGACGCACTGCGCGGCAAGCAGCGTCTTGCGCAGCGCGGCTTCGGTCGCGATATCGGGATGCCTCTGTCCTGCCCGGACGGCGATGCCGACATAGGAACGCGCGAGGTCAGCCGCGCTATCGGCGACCACGCGGCCCTCAGCGATCACTGCGTCGAGCCCCTCGCGGGTGAGGATGACGAGATCGGCGGCCTCGCCGTCGCGGAGCCGCTTCAGCAGCGCCTGGGTCGGCGCGAAATCGGCGTCGATGCGGACGCCCGTCGCAGTCTCATACGCAGACGACAGGCTGCGCATCGCGCCCATCAGGCCGAGCGTCGAGAGCATGCGAACGAAATTGTCCATGTGCTTATCCCGTGGCGCTCAGGCGCGGTGCATCAGCTTGAGCGCGGCGGTCAGGCGCAGGCTGCGCTTGCCGGCGAGCGCCGTGGCCTCCAGCACCGCCTCTTCCGCATGGTAGCGGCCGGAGAAACCGATGCCGACTTCGTGGCCGCCGAAGATCGGATCGTCCTTGGCCTGCGTGTGCTCCTGATTGAGGATCTGGCCCTTCCAGCGGCCGTTCGCGGCGGTGTAGCTGCCGAGATAATAGAACGCCGCATCGCCACCGAGGATGCGGCCCTGGTTGAGTAGCATCACGCCGGTGAGGCCGCCATCGAGACCGTCGAGCATGCGCAGATGAATCGAATAGAGACCATCAGTGATGCCGGCTTCGCCGACACCGCCAGCGACCGGCACCTCGTCTGCGGTGATCGGCGTCATGACCGACTGGAAGGGTACGCCTGGGAGCTCTTTCAGCTCGCCCTTGAAGCGATAGAGATTGCCGTCGGCCCAGCCCTTCGCGATCAGGGTCGCATCGTCGGTGCCGGCCATGGCGCGATAGTTCGGATCGGGGTTGTGGCGGACGGTCTTGATGACGACGTCGACGCCGCCATCAGTCTTGTCGTAGGTGCCGATATGGGCGAAGGCCGAATTGCCGCCCAGCATCTTGCCATTGCCGGCATGCATCACGCTCCGGCCGACCGCGTCGCCGAGCTGAAATCTCACCTTGTAGAAGCCTTCAAACACCAGCCGTGTCCCCGGCCCTGCGCATCCGGGCGCACTCTCCCGCATTCCAACGCAATCGACAAGCTTGACGCAGGAAGCGGCGGGCAGGCCACAGGAACAGCTGTCATCAGAATGCAGAAATCCGCCGGAGCCCTGCAGCTCCGGCGGATTTGAGACCAACCCGGGTCAGCCCCCAGCCCTGGGGCGGAACGATCTTACGCCGCGGCCTTCTTGCCGGTCGGCACGGATGAGATCGTCTTCAGGATCTGCGAAGCGATCTGGTAGGGGTCGCCTTGCGAATTCGGACGACGGTCTTCCAGATAGCCCTTGTAGCCGTTGTTGACGAAGGAGTGCGGAACGCGGATCGAGGCGCCGCGGTCGGCCACGCCGTAGCTGAACTTGTTCCAGGGCGCGGTCTCGTGCTTGCCGGTGAGACGCTTGTCGTTGTCCGGGCCGTAGACGGCGATGTGGTCCATCAGGTTCTTCTCGAACGCCGCCATCAGCGCTTCGAAATACTCCTTGCCGCCGACTTCGCGCATATAGGCGGTCGAGAAGTTGGCGTGCATGCCCGAGCCATTCCAGTCGGTGTCGCCGAGCGGCTTGCAGTGGAACTCGATGTCGATGCCGTACTTCTCGGTCAGACGCAGCATCAGGTAGCGGGCCATCCACATCTGGTCGGCAGCGGTCTTGGAGCCCTTGCCGAAGATCTGGAATTCCCACTGCCCCTTGGCGACTTCCGCGTTGATGCCTTCATGGTTGATTCCGGCAGCGAGGCAGAGGTCGAGATGCTCTTCGACGATCTTGCGGGCGACGTCGCCCACGTTCGAGTAGCCGACGCCGGTGTAATACGGACCCTGCGGGGCCGGATAGCCCGAGGACGGGAAGCCGAGCGGACGACCGTCCTTGTAGAAGAAGTACTCCTGCTCGAAGCCGAACCAGGCGCCGGGATCGTCGAGGATGGTGGCGCGCTTGTTCGACGGATGGGGGGTCTTGCCATCGGGCATCATGACTTCGCACATCACGAGCACGCCGTTGGTGCGCGCGGCGTCCGGGAAGACGGCGACCGGCTTCAGCACGCAATCGGAGCTATGACCTTCGGCCTGCTGGGTCGAGGAGCCATCGAAGCCCCAGAGCGGAAGCTGCTCGAGCGTCGGGAACGACGCGAATTCCTTGATCTGAGTTTTGCCGCGCAAATTCGGAGTCGGCGTATATCCGTCGAGCCAGATGTACTCGAGCTTGTACTTGGTCATTGAGCCTCTCTGTAGATGATGCGAAAGGTTGGGGGCCCTGGGGTCCCCGCACGTTTGTACCCGGCCACCATCGGCCGGCCCCCTACAAGCATTTTACGTGCCAAAAGGCTGCACTGCGGGAGGTTTTCCAGCGCGGTCGGCATCGGCCCGGAGCTGACCGGACAGCCCCAACAATATGCGTCATAGCCGCGCACCTTAGCGTGAAGCTGCACCGCAAAAATCCCGCCAAAAGCGCCCGATTCTGAAGCAGGCGCGACAATGCTGAACGCCGCCGATGAAACGCGCATCAATGCCCAGCAACTTTCGTAAAGTCCTAGAGCACTGCCTAGCAACCTTTGGAATAGCCCAGCCGTTGGTCAGCGAGCCCGTGCCTTAGGAGATGCAACAGAGCATCTGCCTACAAATTGGGCGGCAACTGATTTCCTTTTCAGCACTTTCCAATTCGGAGCGCGCCGCCGATATGGAGATTTCAGTAACCACAATCGAACGAGTCGGGCGCACCATGGAGGCCAAGGCGCTTTGACCAAGGAGAAATCGCAATGATGAACAATGGTCTAAGTCACGGAACTGCGAAGATCTACCAATTCCCTGCCGGGGGCCGCGCAGCTCTTGGGGGACGCCGCTATGGCGAGACCCGTCTTCCCGCCGATCATGCTTCGCCCCCCTCCAACGTCTCGATCTGCAGCGACAGCTGGTATCACCAGGACGCGGTGGACGAAGCCAAGCCGAAATGGGATCGCTGATGATACCGTCGCGCTCCCGCAAACGCCGGCGGCAGTTCAAAAATGGGTCGAAGCCACGGTGTTTCGGCCCTTTTTGATTCCTGCAGATACAATGCCGTTCAGATCACCGCGCAGGCGTGAGCGGCCGCTTCAGATGTTGATCGTGGTGGCCCGGTCCTGCCGATCGCCAGCGTGATCCCAGCTTCGAATAGCGGGCGCCCGAGACCGTCATAGAGTCAGATGATGAACTGCGTACCATCGGTACAGCGATAGGTCTGCGCATCGGCCGGCCGGGTGTCGAAACTTCCGGCCGACAGCATGGTGATGGCCAAAACAATGGCCTTGTGCCGACCCATGATCGCCCTCTGTAATGGACGTTAAGGACGCCGCAGCGCGCCCGGTGGAACCATAACCCAAGCTGATCTCATGTCCGACTCCCCTGCCCGCCACCTCGCCCTGCAAGGCGCCAGCAATTTTCGCGATCTCGGCGGCTATCCGACCACCGACGGCCGCATCACGCGCTGGCGGCAGATCTTCCGCTCCAACCATCTCGGCCACCTCACCGCAGCCGACATCGAGATCGTCCGAGCGCTGGGGGTGCAAAGCGCCTTCGATTTCCGTGGGCTGGAGGAGCGCGCCGGCGGCGTCTGCATCGTGAACGAAATCACCGTGCACTCACTGCCGATCGAGCCGACCGTCGTCGCTGCGCTGCGCGCCGAGCTCGCTCGGGGCACGCTGACGGCACCGGTCGCGCTGGAGATCATGCGCGAATCCTATCGCAACTACGTTCGCCACAACACGCACAGCTTTCGCAACCTGTTCGGCCATCTCCTGGAAGATCGCGCGCCGCTCGTGATCCACTGCACGGCGGGCAAGGACCGCACCGGGTTTGCGAGCGCGCTGATCCTGCATGCCCTCGGTGTACCCGATGACGTCATTGCCGAGGACTACCTGCTCACCAATCAGCACTACAAGCGCGATGCGACAGCTGCGATCGATCTGCCAGAGGACGTACGCAATGCCATCGGCAGCGTCGAAGCCTCTTACCTTGCTGCGGCGTTCGAAGCCGTCGGACAGGAATATGGCGATATCGAAACCTATTTACGCGACGGGCTCAAGCTCGGCGCGGCCGAACGGACTGCACTGAAGGCGCGTTATCTGCAATCGTAGGCGGCGTGCCGGGAGATCGATGATGCAAGGCAAGGTTCTGATCGTGACCGGCGCGCGCGGCGTGCTCGGCAAGGTCGTTGCGGAGATTGCGCAGTCGCGCGGCGCGCGCACAGCCCGCATCGATCACGCGGCTTCACAAGGCTCCGCAACGCCTGAAAGCATCGAGATCGGCGGCGTCGACCTGTCCGACGCGACGCAGGCGAAGACGGCGATCGAGGCGGCGGCAAAGCACTTCGGCAAGCTCGATGCGCTGATCAACATCGCCGGCGGCTTCGCCTTCGAAACCGTCGGCGACGGCGATGTTGCGACCTGGCAACGCATGCATGCGCTGAATGTCCTGACCGCGCTCAACACCTCGCGCGCGGCGCTGCCGCATCTCGCCGCCTCCAAGGCCGGCCGCATCGTCAACATCGGCGCGATGGGCGCGCTCCAGGCAGGCTCCGGCATGGGCCCCTATGCGGCCTCGAAAGCAGGCGTGCATCGCCTCACCGAGGCACTCGCCAACGAGTTGAAAGGCAAGGTCACCGTGAATGCGGTGCTGCCGTCGATCATCGACACCAAGTCCAACCGTGCCGACATGCCGAAAGCCGACTTCTCCAAATGGGTGACGCCGCAGGAGCTCGCCGAAGTTATCCTGTTTCTCGCCAGCGATGCCGCGAGCGGCGTCACCGGCGCGCTGATTCCGGTGGGTGGGCGGGTGTAGGCGGATCGCGTTCCGAGTCTCTGCCAGACGGCAATGATTCAATCGGAGCCGAGAAGGCTCTAAACTGCCTGCACTGATTCTCCGATCGGACGTCACACACGGAACTTGTCTTTGGAAACCGCGCTCTATCTGCCCGTCAAACGCTTCCTCGAAGAGCTCGGCTTCACCGTGAAGGGGGAGATCGGCGGCTGCGATCTCGTGGGCCTCAGCGCCGGCGATCCACCTGTCGTGGTCATCGGCGAGCTCAAGCTCGCCTTCAATCTCGAGCTGATCCTTCAAGCGGTCGACCGCGCGCCGGCCGGCGACGAGATCTGGATCGCCGCCAGAATGTCGGCCCGCGGCAAAGGGCGTGAGAGCGATGCGCGCTATCGCAATCTGTGCCGCCGGCTCGGCTTCGGCATGCTCGGGGTCACCGATCGCGGCCAGGTCGAGGTGCTGGTGAAGCCGCCGACGGCGGCGCCGCGCCGCGAGCCGAAGATTCGCTCGCGGCTCGTCGCAGAACATCAGCGCCGGCAGGGCGATCCCGTGCTCGGCGGCAGCACTCGTGCCCCGATCATGACGGCCTACCGGCAGCAGGCGCTGGCCTGCGCCTCCGCCCTCGCCGAAGGCCCCCGGCGAGTGAGCGAGTTGCGCGAACGCTGTCCCGATGCCGGCAAGATCTTGCTTAACAATGTGTATGGCTGGTTCGCACGTGCTGAACGGGGAATCTACGGGCTCACCGAAGCGGGGCACGCGGCACTGAAACGCTGGCCACAGCAAGGGATTGAACTCGGTGCAGGTGTCGCGTCACCGCCCTGACACCCGACCGGTGCATAGCTGAGATGCCACACCGATTCCATATTGCAATGCAACATTAGCGGCACTAGGTATCCCGGCATCAAACGAGGCCGTTATGAGCGCAGACTGGAATACCAAATATGGCACGCGGCGCGTGCGTCACGATCCGCCCACCCTGGACGAGGCGATCTTCGCCGCCGTCGGCATCACCGACGACCAGGAGCAGCAGGCCGAGATCGCAGCAGCGCTGATGGGCATGCCGCTCGATGTCGTGCAGGCCGAGGTCAAGAAGCAGGCCCGCACCAACAGCCGCATCACCGCAACCCGCGTGATCGCCGGCGAACAGGGCGCGCAACGCTCCGTGGTGGTCGAGCG
Source organism: Bradyrhizobium sp. 137 (assembly GCF_023074095.1). Taxonomy (NCBI): domain Bacteria; kingdom Pseudomonadati; phylum Pseudomonadota; class Alphaproteobacteria; order Hyphomicrobiales; family Nitrobacteraceae; genus Bradyrhizobium; species Bradyrhizobium sp. 137. The sequence continues at coordinate 5,428 of NZ_JADPKU010000006.1, read as the reverse complement.
CCGCGTCGTCCGCCGTTTCGGCAACGACAAGCGCACCGGCACCTGAGCGCTCATTTCGTTGCCCAGACTACGAAAGCGGACCGGCCCTGCCGGTCCGCTTTCTGTCTTATGCGGCGCGACTGCCGTAGATGCTGGAGATGATCTTCCAGCAGGTCGAGTTGAAGCTGAGCAAGGCCCGGCCGGCTGTGAAGGGCGAAGCCGCGAGATCGGCAAGCTCGGCCTCGGTTGTCTTGGTGAGGTCGATCGTCCCGGTCGATTCGCCGTGGCGGAAAGCCAGATGCGCACCGAACTTCCTGGCGAGCGCCCGCATGGCGTGGTTCTCGGCGCCGGTGGTGATGCGCAGGCGCTTATAGCCCTTCCAGCGCGCTTCCGCGATCAGACGGCGGAACAGTACGGTGCCGACGCCCTGGCGGCGAGCGGAAGCCTCCACGCTGAAGGCGACCTCAGGCAGCGAATCATCCTCCGGCGGATGCAGCTCGGCCGCACCGCGGACCATGCCATCGACAATGTAGGCGACGATCACAGTGCCGTCATCGGCGCAGCGGGCGGCATAACGCTCGATGAAGCTGTCGTCGAGAAAACCGTTGAAACGGTCGTGCCGGCTTGCGGGATCCAGTCTCAGCAGATGGTCGCGCAGGAGCGGCAATTCTTCCTGCTGGATCAAGGTCCGTACATAGCCCGGAGCGGTGCGGACGGTCTCTTCAAGTACCACGTCAAAACTCCTCTTGGTGTCCCTCGAGGAGGCGTTCGAATCCCTAGGCCGCCTATATTGTGCATCGCAACAAGCTTTTCAAGATGCGAGCGTGCCCAAGTAAGTGGCACCGGACGCGACCATTTCGTTAACAAAATCAAGGACCCTCATTCATACGAGGATGAGCTGCGTCTGGGTCACAATGGCCACAAGCTTGCCGTCCTCGGTTTCCAGCCGGGTGGTCCAGACCTGGGTCCGCCGGCCTCGGTGGACCGGGGTGGCGGTCGCGATCACCGTGGTTCCCTCTTTGGCCCCACCGATGAAGTTGGTCTTGCTTTCCAGCGTCGTGGTGCCTTTGGCGTCGTCCGGCAGGTTGATCACGGTCGCAGCCGCACCGACGGAATCCGCCAGCGCCATCACCGCGCCGCCATGGATGGTGTGATGAAGCGTGCAGAGGTCGGGCCTGACCGTCATCCGCGCCACCACGCGGTCCTTCTCGGCCTCGACGAACTCGACGCCTTTGAGCTCGGCGAACGGCATCTTCATGACTTTAAGTTTCTCGAGCGGCGTCATCGGATCTCCTTCCAATTCCTTGTTGTCTCAACGTGAATTGCTTCGTGCGGCAAAGCAATGACATCCAAGGTAATGGGCGGGCTGACATCGGCGCCGACATTGTGCATAGGCTGCTCGCATGCGCCACTTCCCCCCGCACCGCATCGTCTGCCTGACCGAGGAGACGGTCGAAACACTCTACCTGCTCGGCGAGCAGGACCGCATCGTCGGCGTCTCCGGATATGCCGTGCGCCCGCCCCAGGTGCGACGGGAGAAGCCACGGGTGTCGGCGTTCGTCTCGGCCGACATCCCAAAGATCCTGGCGCTGGAGCCAGAGCTGGTGCTGGCCTTCTCCGATCTGCAGGCCGGCATCGTCGCAGATCTCGTCCGGGCCGGTGTCAACGTCCACGTCTTCAACCAGCGTGACGTCGCCGGAATCTTGGCGATGGTCCGCACGCTTGGTGCGCTTGTCGGTGCGGCCGAGCGCGCGGAGAACCTCGCGCAAGGTTTTGAGCGACGCCTCGCCGCGATCGCGGCAACGCCCCGGCCCTCGGTCCGGCCAAGAGTCTATTTCGAGGAGTGGGACGATCCGCTGATCTCGGGCATCGGTTGGGTCTCCGAGTTGATCGAAATCGCCGGCGGCGGGGATGTGTTCCCGGAGTTGCGATCGCGGCAGGCGGCGAAGGACCGCATCGTGTCGGCGGAGATGGTGCGCGAGGCAGCGCCCGATGTGATCCTCGCGTCGTGGTGCGGCAAGAAGGTTGTCCCTGCCCGTATCCGCACGCGCGAAGGCTGGGGTGAGATTCCGGCGGTGCGCAACAGCCGCATCGTGGAAATCAAGTCGCCGATCATCTTGCAGCCGGGACCGGCAGCGCTGACGGATGGGCTCGATGCGGTCGTGATGGCATTGTGGGGGACGTGATCCCTCCGCCGTCATTGCGAGCGAAGCGAAGCAATCCAGGCTGCCTCTGTGGAGGGATTCTGGATTGCTTCGTCGCACGGGCCTCTCGCAATGACGCCTGTGGAGGCGTCTTTCCTCACGTCACCGCATTGACGACCTGATACTCCGGCCGGCGCCACACCTCGCCTACGATCACCTCCTCGATGATCTCGGCGGCTCCGACGATCTCATCCTCACCGATATAAAGCGGCGTGATCCCGAACCTCATGATCTCAGGCGCGCGGAAATCACCGATGACGCCGCGGGCAATCAGCGCCTGCATGGCGGCGTAGCCGCCGTCGAAGGCAAAGGAGACTTGCGAGCCGCGGCGCTCATGCGCGCGCGGGGTCACCAGCTTCAGAGACGGGCAGCGACGCTCGACTTCGGCGATCAGGAGATCACCGAGCGCCAACGAACGCGCACGGACCTCACGGATGTCGATCCGATCCCAGATGTCGAGTGAGGCCTCCAGCGCCGCCATCGCCAGCACTGGCGGCGTTCCGACACGCATGCGCTCGACGCCGCCGGCCGCCGCATAGGCAAGCTCGAACGCAAACGGTTTGGCATGGCCCATCCATCCCGACAGAGCGGCGCGGGCATTGTCGGCGTGGCGCGGCGCAACGTAGAGAAAGGCCGGCGCACCGGGGCCGGCGTTGAGATATTTGTAAGTGCAGCCCGCAGCAAAATCGGCGCCGCAGCCGGAGAGATCGACGGGCAGCGCGCCGGCGGAATGGGCGAGATCCCAGACGGTGACGATGCCGAGCGCACGCGCTTTCGCGGTGAGCTTCGCCATGTCATGGCGGCGGCCGGTGCGGTAGTCGACCTCGGTGACATAGAGGACCACGACCTCCTCGGACAGCGCGGCCTCGATCTCTTCCGGCGCCACCAGACGCAATCGATGGCCGCGCCCAAGCGTTTCGATCAGGCCCTCGGCCATGTAGAGGTCGGTCGGGAAATTGCCGGTGTCCGACAGGATTACCTTGCGCGACGCGTTCATATCGAGCGCAGCCGCGAGTGCCTGGTAGACCTTGAGCGAGAGCGTGTCTCCGACCATCACGGAGCCGGCTTCGGCGCCGATCAGTCGCGCAATGCGATCGCCGACATGACGCGGTTGGGCATACCAGCCTGCGGTGTTCCAGGCACGGATCAGCTCATTGCCCCATTCGGCCGTGATGACGCGATTGACGCGCTCGGCAACGCCGAGCGGCAGCGCGCCGAGCGAATTGCCGTCGAGATAGATCACACCGTCGGGCAGATGGAACAAAGCCTTGGTGTCGTCGTAGACGCGTAGCTTGGTCATGGCCATTTCTACAAAATCGTACGCACGCGCCAGAGCTCGGGGAATAGCTCGATCTCCAGCATCCGTTTGAGATAGCTGACGCCGCCGGTACCACCTGTGCCGCGCTTGAAGCCGATCACGCGCTCGACCGTTGTCACGTGGTTGAAGCGCCAGCGGCGGAAATAGTCCTCGAAATCGACCAGCTTCTCGGCGAGCTCATAGAGCGTCCAGTGCGTCTCCGGCGCTTCGTAGACGATACGCCAGGCCTGGAGCACGCCTTCGTTGAAACTGTGGGTTTCGCGGACGTCGCGGGCCAGCACGGCCGCAGGCATCTTGAGCCCGTTGCGGTCAACAAGCCGCAGCACCTGGTCATATAGGCTTGGGGTCGCGAGCTCGGCTTCGAGCAGCTTCGTCGTCTCCGCATCGTGCGCGTGCGGCTTGAGCATGGCGTGGTTGCGGTTGCCGAGCAAGAATTCGATCAGCCTGTATTGTCGCGACTGGAAGCCCGAGGACTGCCCGAGCTGCGAGCGGAAGCGCGTATACTCGCTCGGCGTCATCGTCCGCAACACGTCCCAGGCGCCATTGAGCTGCTCGAAGATGCGCGACACCCGCGCCAGCATCTTCATCGCGGGCTGCACCTCGTCCCTGGCGATGGCGCGGCGGGCGGCGCTGAGCTCGTGGATGGCAAGGCGCATCCACAGCTCCGTGGTCTGATGCTGGATGATGAACAGCATCTCGTCATGCGCTTCCGAGAGCGGATGCTGCGCGCCGAGAATCGCGTCCAGCGCCAGGTAGTCGCCGTAGGACATGCGCCGGGCGAAATCCGTCTCGGCGCCTTCGCTTGCAGGATCGTAATCGCTGGACGTCATGATAGGTCCTCTCGATCCATCTTCCCTCGCCTCGTCAGTCGAGGCCGATCAGACGCGCGGTGATCGGCGACGACGGATCCTTAAGCCCGTCGATCACGGTAAAATGGTTGAGCCCGGGATCGATGACGAGGTGCGTCGGCACGTCGAAACCGGTCCAGACGTTGGCCATCAGGTCGGATTGGCGGATGAATTCAGGGCGCTCGTTGCCGCCGACCCAGGCCGTCACAGGCGACTGCCCCCGCGGCAGATGCAGCGCCGCGCTCTCGAGCGTCGCCTCCTGCATGGTCATGCGCAGGGTCTCGTTCATCCTTGTCTTCAAGAGCGGCCGCAGATCGTGCAGGCCGCTGATCGAGAGCGTGCCGGCAATACGGTCGTAGACGGCGGGCTCGAGCCGGCTGTCGTCGCACAGCATGCGCGTGACCAGATGGCCGCCGGCGGAATGGCCGGCGAGCCGGATCGGCCCTGCCACCAGCGAGGCCGCCTTAGCGACCGCGGCGGTGATCTCGGCAGTGATGTCGGAGATGCGCGCGGCCGGTGTCAGCGTGTAGCTCGGCAGCGCCACGGCCCAGCCATGATGCCTTGCGCCTTCGGCAAGATCGGTCCAGGCTGACTTGTCGAAGCGCATCCAGTAGCCGCCATGCACGAACACGACGAGGCCCTTGCTGTCGCCCTCGGGCAGGATCAGGTCGAGGCGCTGCCGCTCACCGGCGCCGTAGGCGACGTCGGGACGAAAATCCCTCAACCCCGCACGGTAAGCCGCCGCCCGCTCCGCCCACAGTGCCGGCATTTTGTCCGCGCCGGGGATACGGGCCGAATTGGCATAAGCATCATCCCAATCGCGCATCGTGATTTCCTCGGCGGACTTAAGGCCTCTGCGACGGAGGCCAGTCTGCCACTGGCAGGGCCGCCATCCTAGTCTTTGTTTTAAGCTTAAAGGATTGATCCGCGCCTGTGCCTCGGACAGCGGATCGCACCGGCAAGGTATGTCCTTTGCCCTGAGAGCCTGACCGAAAAAGGGTGAGCGGTTTTGGCCGGCTTGTGATTCCTTCGGATTTGCAAAGATTCGAGGGAGGACACCATGCCGTGGACCAAAACCG
>NZ_JADPKU010000012.1:0-28115 GCF_023074095.1 Bradyrhizobium sp. 137 | reverse complement strand
CAAACTGGAGCGCTGGAGTGCCTGCTGCATGGCGCTGATTCTCCTCGCAATCAAAGCGCCAGACGTTCCCAAAACTGCATCAAAAGTGAGTCAGAGCCCAAAAGGGACCCCTTTGATCGGCGTGCTCTGCTGGGAGCGCTCGGGTCGTCGGAGCTGGTCGGGGTTGCGGAGACGGCGCGAGCGCGGGTTGTTTGAACATCGTCGCGGCTTTTGAATCGCCAGCTGTCGTTGCCGGTCTCGACGATGTCGCAGTGATGGGTCAATCGATCGAGTAGCGCGGTGGTCATTTTGGCATCGCCGAACACGCTCGGCCATTCGCCGAACGCGAGATTGGTGGTGACAATGATGGAGGTGCGTTCGTAGAGCCGGCTGATGAGATGGAACAGGAGCTGACCGCCGGATTGCGCGAACGGCAGATAGCCCAGCTCGTCGAGAACGATGAAGTCCATGCGGGTCAGATGCTCGGCGAGCCGTCCCTGCCGACCGTTGCGGGTTTCGGTCTCGAGCCGGTTGACGAGGTCGACGACGTTGTAGAAGCGTCCTCTAGCGCCATCGCGGATGCAACTTCTGGCGATGGCAATGGCCAAGTGTGTTTTGCCTGTACCGGTGCCGCCAACCAGCACGACGTTGCGTTGTTGGGTGATGAAGCCGCCGCCAGCGAGATCATTGACGAGAGTCTGATTGATCGGCGTGCCGTCAAACTGGAAGTCGGCGATGTCCTTGGCGAGCGGCAGCTTGGCAATGGTGAGCTGGTATTTGATCGACCTGGCTCGTTGATCTCGGCGTTGAGCAGGTCGCCGACAATGCGCTGAGGCTCGTGCTGGCGCTTAACGGCAGTTGCCATGATCTCGTCGAAGGCAGCCTTCATGCCGTAGAGCTTGAGTTCGCCCATGAGGTCGAAGATTTGGGTTCGTTCCATCAGATGGTCCTCCGGAGGTTGTCGTAGCGGGCACAATCGGCGATCGGTGCATGACGGAGCGTCAGTGCGGCCGGCGTCATGATGTTGGCCGGTGGGGCAGGTTCACGTTGACGGGCCAGGATATTGAGAACGACATCGGCGGAATGGACGCTGTGACTGAGCGCTTCGGCACAGGCCGCTTCCACCGCGGACAGACCGTCAGTCAGCACCGCGTTGAGGATGTCGACCATCTGCCGATTGCCATCGTCGGTGCTGGCCAGCTTGCGCCGGATCCGATCGATCGCGGCCGGCAGCACCCAGTCTTTGAAGGGAGCACCGTTGCGCAAGGCGCCGGGTTTGCGGGCGAGCACCGGCACATAATGCCAGGGGTCGTAGACGGTATCGCCGCGGCCAAAGGATCGCGGGTGCTCGGCAACGATACGTCCATCCTGACGGATCACGATGCGATCGGCATAGGCTTGAACCTCGACCGGTCGTCCGACTGCGCTGGCTGCGACCGAGTACTTGTTGTTGTCGAAGCGCACCAGGCAGGTCTTCGAGACCGATGCCGTCACCGCATGGAAGCCACCCCGCACCGAGCAAGAACGCAATCCCAATGCCCACTGCACAGCCCTCCCTAACTGATGCAGGTTACCCAGTGGCGCTCGGAGGCTCAACACAGCCGAACGGCGTAGAGCACACAACGCAGTCGTGAGCTTGGCGGCGGCGGCCCTTTAAGCCGAGAAGGCTTGAAGTCGGGGTGGGGCTTGATGCCGAATTAGGATCCCCTGCCGAAAAGGGGACCCAAAGTTTTCGCGTAGTGTCCCGTGCGCGCCGGGCCTGCGTCAGCCTCGGTAGACCAGCCACAGGCCGATTACGAATAGCGCGCTTCCAGGCTTTACCGTTCCCGGTACCACCGAGAGCAGCGTCGCGAGCATCACGAGCACGAATCCAGGAGTTGACATCATGATCCTCCTCAGTGGTCGAGCCGGGCGAGCAGCCTAGCCACCGCGGTGGGGTGCCACACGTCTCCACGGGGCGCCCTGATGCCACGCGCGTGAAGCTCCTCGGCAATGCCGCGGGTCGTCGTTATCCCGCAGGCACGTATGTCCTCAACGATACCCTTGAGGTCGGCAGCGCGATGGACGGCATTCTCCTTGAGCTTAGCCACGGCACGGTCATTTCCTACCTGCTTCCCTCGAAGCGCGCGGGCGCCGTTTGGATTTCCCAGCTTCACCCCGCGAGCCTTTGCAGCCGCAAGAGCCGCCTTAGTGCGTTCGCCAATGAGCCCTACTTCCAGCTCAGCCACGGCCGCCATCTGCGTGAGTAGGAAGCGGCCCATGGCACCTGGGGGAACGCTGGGGAGATCGCAGAACACTAGGTCCACCGTGCTCGACGCCAAGGCCCTAAGGAGGTCCACATCACGCGTAAGCCGGTCCAGCTTTGCGAACACGAGTTTGGCGCCGGACACTTTGGCGTGCGCGAGGGCCGCCGTGAGTTTAGGGCGGTCGTTGCGCTTGCCGCTTTCCACCTCGACGTATTCAGCAAGTACCTTCCACTTGCCCCCGTTCAGATAGCTCTCGACGGCTGCACGCTGCGCCTCAAGGCCAAGGCCGCTTTTGCCCTGCTTGTCACGCGACACTCGCAGATATGAAACGAATTTACCCTCAGCCATGACCCGCCCTACCCACACAAATCAATGTAACGAACGTTACATCAATTTGTAACAGAAGGTATTCGGGATAGTGTGAGCAATTTGGAATCGCTGTGATTCCGTTTTGCATACCTCCGGTCCCCACTTGGAGGCCGTCGGTCGCCGCCTAACGGGCGCACGACTGCGTCCAAGTGTCTCTGCGGGGGGAAAAGTGCGATTCCCCTGAAGAGGCGGAACTTAGGGTTTGACAACTAGCGGTTTTGCGACTTGCTGGATATTTCTTAAAAGGACACGAGTCGGCGCAGGTGGGCAGTTGGACACGTTAGCGGGACACGAGACATCGGAGGGGTTTTGCTTTCTTTGCTCCCCCTCACCGGAATTGGTTTTCCTGGAATCGCAGAATTTCTATGCGCTAGCTGGACTTGGCCCCATTGTAGACGGGTACTGCGTTATCGCGGCAAAAGCCCATTCTAGGTCAATGGCAGACATCGCTCCCCAGTTGTGGGCTGAGCGAGATTCATTTTTGGCCACGATCCGAGCTAGGCTGACTGCAATGTATGGGTCCTGTCTAGTCACGGAACATGGCCGGATGGCAGTCTGTGCAGCTGATGAACATGACCATCACTGTTTTCATGCGCACTTCCTGGTATTTCCAGGGGCACAAGATGTCTCGGTCTTAGCAGGTTCGTACTTTGCTCATACTGTTGAGTTTCCAAGCATCAGCGCAGCATTGGCTTCTGGTGCGCTGCACCCTGAATACCTCCTTACCTCGCCTGATCGGAACCGTCTGTTCATCCATTCTACTCCTCTGAACGCCCCCCGACAGCTCGCCCGGTTCCTCGTGGCCTGGGAAAACGGCGATCCGCACCTGGCGGATTGGAAAGCCTGGCCACAACGTGAGCGCGCGATTTCTATCGCGAATACGCTGCGAGCCGCCTTTGCCGCGCGGGAGATCAATGCTGACTGACGCAAAAATTGACAGTGCTCTGAAGAAACTGGCGGACTCTTTCCTGAAGGAACAGCGCGCCATTGAGGGGCAATCCGATTTCAAGGGCTGGGGTCAATTCATCGGTCAAGCAAATCGCAATCAGGTTGGCCTCTATGGGACCAGTGCAGGTTCAATTTGTGTTTCGCTAGCATACGGCCACTCACGCATTCCCGTGCCAGTCGTTGATTATCTCACGTCTATTTGGAATCAGAGGAACGTGCCGGGCACTAAAGGCGCTCGTGATTTCGCGCTTACAACAAGGCGCGCATTTTTTCTAATGGCTCTGCGGCAATCGAAGCACCCCAAGCTGCAGGCCATCGCGTCAGAAGCTGATCGAGAACTGCGAGAGCGGATCCTTCCCGATGGGCTCCTCGTAGGTTGGCAGATTGACAAATCTACGAAAGCCGCAACCGGAAGCGACACGGCGACGTGCGTTGCCATCTTGGCGTATGCCTTGACCGGGAAAAAAAGTGATATTCCGCCGGAGATACAACGAGCAGCATCTGTTCTGCAGGAACGCCTTGAGGGCGCCCCCTCTTCCAATAGCGGGTTGATGAAGTTCTCGCTCTGCTCGCTGGGATTGGCTCTCGACCGGACGAAATTGCGGCCCCGAATCAAGCAGTGGATTGCGAGGAGCAAGATTACGAACGATACGCGCGGGCAAGACACGCTCGATTTTTGGGATTATGACTATCAGGTAGGCGAAGGTTTAGCCTCTCGGCGAGACTATCTTCATGTCCCCGCCGATGCCGTTGACATTCTTTTGGCAAGTGGACTGTGCGGTGGCAACAAGCAACTTCTTTCGGCATTAGATCTTGCCGAGGAGGCGGCTGACTCGTTTATCGATTCTGGCCTTTACTACGGCGGACGAGAGAAAGCGACGAGCCTAAGCCAAGCTTGGATCGCTTTTGCGCTCGAGCGTTCCAAGGTCCTCATTGCGGCTAATGCTGAACGTAAGCCTTGGTATCTTCTTTGGCGTGGATCGTGATGTAGGCCATGCAGTTATGATCGTTCATGACCCTCTATATGGCGCGTTTGAGCCGCCGGGATTCTTGGATCGCTTGATCCTCGCTCCCGAGGTGCGACGTCTGATGGGGGTTCGGTTGTTGAACGCGCCGTCGCCCTCCTTACCGACGTTATCCGAGGTTCGACGGTTCTCTCATACGCTCGGGGTTCTTCGGTTAGCACTCCTCAATCCTCATAATGGGCTCGCAAAAGACGAGGTCAGGGCACTTTCTGCCGCGATTTTAATACACGACGCCGCAACTCCGCCGTTTGCCCATCTGCTTGAATACTATCTGAAGGATCGCGTTGGGTGGAATCATGAGGCCGCGCTGCCTGATTTGCTCACCGGCCACAATCTGTTCGGCAATACCGCGCACCAAATATTGCCGGGCGAGGAATTGAGGTTCAAACGACTCTGCAATCTAAGCAAGATTGATTTTGAACTTGTATTGCAGATCGTACGAAAGGAACATCCGTCATCTGGCTTGCTGTTCGGTGCATTGGACTTCGACAATCTCGATAACGTCTTGAGAATGGCTTGGGCGCTTGGACTGACCGTCCCAGCAACGCCCTTCTTGCAGATAGCGCGGGAAATGGGTGTTTCGATTGAGGGAAAGATGCTCCTTTCGGAGAGCCATTCCTCGTCAGTTGAGGCTTGGGCGGAGACACGTCGAAGGGTTTACGACATACTTGTCTTCGACTCGATCACGGTGGCAACGCAGGCGGTTCTGACCAAGGCAATCTCGCTGCTATTCAATGAAAGCGATGTATCAGAGATACGCTGGGCTAACCGTGACCAAGATTTTCTGGATCTGCTGACGCGGGCGCCCAAAACGAAAGATTTGATGCTGCGGCATTTTCATCAGAGTCTTCCTTCGCAGGTCCTCGTTCTGCAAGTACCTGGCTCACTCGCGAGCCTGGGATTTGCATCGCGCGATGCAGCGATAGGGCTGATAGAGAAGATCGCGCGGGATCAATTCGGTATCAAAAAGCCGTTCGGGTATGCTTTTGTTGACAAGTCCGCGTTCTCAAAAAAACTTGAGTTCATCGACCCGGCAACGAGACGTCGGTGGACTTCAGGTGCCGCGTCTCAGAGCGTGGTGTTCCATTGCTTTGCGAGCGATACAGAGCGCTCGGTGGACAAAATCCAAGAGCCATTCCGTAATGTTCTGCTTAATCAGTTGGGCGGGGTCGTCGAGGTAGATGCTGACACGAACGAAAAAAATCGATCTGCGCGCTAGGTTGAGGCGTTTGGAGGATGTCGATTGGGACTTCTCTACAAGTCGCAGTCAGTCTGCTTTTTCAAGCCTTCACTGGCATCCTTGTCGCTATCCTTCTCAAATTCCCGCAGTTTTGATCGGCGCGCTGTCTGACCCCGGCGAAGTCGTTCTTGACCCCTTTCTTGGCTCCGGCACTACCGCGGTAGAAGCTCAGCGCCTCGACCGGCTTTGTGTTGGCATAGAACTCAATCCCGTGTCAGCCTTGATGGCGCGAGCTAAAACTCTGTCCAGAGATTCAGGCCAGATTAGAAAGCTGGTTGATCGGATTCGCGTGCTTGTACGCCAGACTGCGCGACGAGAGACGGTTCCAAAAACAGTGCAGAGCGAAAAGTGGTATACGCCAAGGACGCTCAACGATCTGCGTAAATTGAGAGGTGGCATCGCCGAATTGCGCGGCGATGGACGCATTCTCGCCGAAGCCGCATTTTCCGCTATTTTGCTCCCGGTATGTCGTGAAACGCGTCATTGGGGCTATGTCTGCGACAACACTGCTCCTAAAGACAATAACGAGCGAGATGTAATTGAGCTGTACGAGAAAACCCTAATTGGGTTTGCCGAGGCTTACGAGGCACGAGATGCATATCGAACCGTGTCGTATCGACGAGAACTGCCTGTTCCCGAGGTGAGGGTTCTGGAAGGCGATGCTGCCGATGTTCTCAAGAGCAAGTCCGTCGAGGGCGCGCAACTCATCGTAACCTCGCCGCCATACTTCGGAGTGGCGGACTACGTAAAGGCGCAGCGTCTAACCTTGGAATGGCAAGGGCTGGAAATTGAGCCACTGCGTCAAAAAGAAATAGGAGCGAGAAGCAAGAGGCATCGTCTGGTTGCGGCTGACCAATATCTTGCTGACTGCAAGCGTGTTTTCGATGGATGTCGAGGAGTCCTTGACCGAGGGCGTGCCTGTGCGGTCGTGTTCGGCGAGTCAGGTGATCGAGCTCCAATGAAAGAAAAATTCGAGCAAGTCGTCGAGAGCTGTCAGTTTAAGCTGATCTACAAACAGTCTCGCAAGATTTCGAGTGGTCGCCGGCAGAACCCGAGTCTGCAAACAGAGCACCTCCTCATCTTCATGTGAGCAGCAGATGTCTAAACTCATCGACCTTGGCGAGCGAGAAATTCTCAAGCAAATCATCCCTCGTTTTGTGACAGGTGCAGGGGACGATTGTGCCATCATCGAAATTGCAGGGGGGCACCTGGTGGTCACTACTGACCCGGTGCCACCGCCAGCAGCGGCCGCAATCGGGCAAGACGATGATCCTTTTTGGATGGGGTGGCTTCTCGTCACAATTAACGTCTCGGATTTGGCTGCAGCGGGAGCCGTTCCGCTCGGGTTTCTCGCGGCTATAGAGTGTGAGGCAGAGCGAACAACCGCATCTTTTGAGCGTCTACTCGAAGGCGTGAGGGCGAGTTGTTCTGCCGCTCAGATAGCTTACGTTGGCGGGAACCTTCGTGAGGCCGCACGACTGTCGGCTGTCGGCACTGCGTTTGGCATGTGTACTCCATACCGCCCTTTGACGCGCATCGGCGCCAAGGACGGAGACATAATCGTCAGCATTGGCCAAGGTGGGGCCTTTTGGCGTGACGCCATTCGCTTATTGGAAGGAAAGGGCATAGGAGCAAAGGAAGAGTCTCCAGTTTTCAAGCCAGTTTCCCAGATTGGTTTTGTTCATCATTTGGCTCGCGAGCACCTTGTGGCTGCCGCAATGGATAACAGCGACGGCTTGCTGCCAAGTTTGAGCGAGCTAGCAAACAAAAACTCGCTTGGCGTTGTTTTGGACCTCGAAGCGCTCACCGTTCCTGGGTTGACTCGGGAAGAGAGTGATGATGCTGCTCGGTATTGGCTGGGCTGGGGGGACTGGAACGTCATTCTCGCTGTGTCCCCGGCGCATGAACACCGAGTGTTCGAGTTGGCCCACGTGGCGGGAGTATCGGCTAGTCGGATCGGTCGCTTCACGACTGAACATCGCGAGGTGATACTTAGACGCGGAAACAACACTGCTCTCGCACCTCGGTTGGAATCTGAAAGGTTCGCGAGGGACTCCTGGATGCTCAAAGGTATAGGCGAGTATGTGCGTATGCTGAAGGAAGTGAGCCTTCCGTAGGACAGTCATAATGGCCGTAAAAATACTAAGCCTAAGCGGAGGCGGCATTCGGGGTATCTTTCAAGCAGTGTTCCTTCGGGAAATGGCATTGCGACTAGGAGCGCCTCTTCGTGAACAATTCGATCTTATCGCTGGAACATCGACAGGCGCCATAATTGCTCTCGGAGTTGCCCTCGATGTGCCGCTGAGTGACATTGTTGACCTATTTGAAAAGCATGGCGCGGAGATTTTTCCCGAGAAAGTGCGTCGCGCTAGCCAACGGACGCTCTCGTACGCCTGCAAAGGTCCCATTTACGAGCAGGCGCGTCTTCACAGCTTGCTCACCGAAGCTTTCACAAACGATGGCCGGCAGCTTCAATTGAAAGATTGTACGCCGCCGGTCATCATACCGGCCACAATTCTAGACCGCTACCAAATTAGGTCCTTTACCACGCTCGCGCGGTGTGGTGCTCCCGAAAGCGTTGACGGAGAGCTATTTGCAGCCGACGTGGCTCTCGCTAGCGCAGCAGCCCCACTCTTTTTTTCAGCTCATCGTCCCCGGGGGCGCCGTACATTGAACGAGGAGATCCGAACGGAGGAACGAACGTATGTCGATGGGGGCCTGTGGGCCAATAATCCGGTTCTTCAGGCCGTTATGACTGCCAGACGTTGCCTCGGTACGCCATTTGAAGACATGCGAGTTATAAGCGTCGGCAACGGTGAGATTCCAGGCGGAAGCATTGGGCTCGACTTCAATGAGATGAGAAGGGCCCGAATGCTGAAGCCGACGCTGAACATGATGTTCGCCACACAAAGTGAGCTTGCTGATGAGACCGTCGGTACCTTGCTCGATGACAGTACGTTTTCTGGCTTAAGGATGTTGAGGATCAACACGCGACTAGATGCACCCATCGACCTCGACGACGCTAGGCTGGCGATCAGCCGTCTCAAGCCGCTGGCCGAAGACGAGGCTCGCGCGGCCGTGGGGAAGTTTCGAGGGCTGCTCGGATTATGAAGGACACTGGCTACTGCGCTTACCTTGCCGGTGGTAGCTTCTAGTGGTAGCAATCAGCCGCAGCCTGGCCGACTTGTTGTTGATTTAGCTGCTTTTTTTGCCGCTCGTATCGTTTCCCCTAGGGAGCGCCAGTTTCGCCTAACTGCCTGACATCGCTCCGACTACTCGGTTCGGCTTCCTCGTTTGCTACGTCTTCGTGCTACGGGAAGGCAGTGAATGTCGCGTGTCTCGCATCTGATCAGGCGTAAAGGAATCTTTTGGTTCAAGATCGATCTGCCAGACGATCTTGCTGGCCAGCCGCTTCCACCTACGATCCCCGATAACGTCAAGCGCCTCGAAAGCCCGGTCCGACGCGGCCATCTCAAGACGGCAGTATGGTTTTCGTTGAAGACAACGCTGGAGCGAGAGGCCAAACAGCGGCTCGGCGTTCAGATCGCGCAACATGCAAGCCTGTTCGAGGTCGCACGAGCGTTGTTGGCCAACGGCGATCATAGCGCCGCCACTCACCAGACTTGGATTGAACCTGGTAGCCCAGTCCCTCCCATCGGTGAACAGGTCGCGACCGCGCGGGGATTAACGATAACCGAAGCGTTCCATTCATGGTCGGACGGTGGCGGAGCAAACCGAAGACGCAGGACGACGCGAGATTGAAGCGAAGAAGTCGCTGGCTCAATATGCGGTGAAAGGCCTGACCTACGTCCGCGACGGAAAGGTGCAGGAGGCCGATGAGGTTTACCAATGCAGCAAGGAGAGCGCCGTCCGTGCGCTCCAAGACAGTTACGTAGGCTCAGCGTTGTCCGCTTCGCCTACCAGAGCCAAGAGATCACGATAGCAGGAGGTCGCCATGGTGCTGTTCGCCTCCTCCTTCATCCAGAGCGCAAAGAGAGTTGCGAAAAGCTGGTGTTTAGTTAGGCCAACGTGCTCGCTGAGCTTCTGGTACCAATCATGGTGATCAGATCCCTCTAACGCAAAAAGTATTGTTTCCAGATCGGTCCACCCCGTGGCCTCAGTTATCCTTGCCGGCTCTTTAACCACCATCTCTCTGAACACGATCTCTATCGGCTTGTCTCCCGGTAGATGAAAACTCACAGGCTGAACGTCCTTTGGGACCTTCCCTTTCATATCCCCATCGAAAAGGCCCAAGAAGCGGATAAACTGAAAAGGTCCTTGTAGTTGCCTCATGGCGTTGATGATTTCACCCTCGCCATTTCGAACCATAATCTCGACCCGGCGAGAGAGGTTCGGATCCTGCCTTTCGAGCCAAAGTCGACAGAAGGCACTCCCCGCCGCGTCTTCCACAAACACGATGGTGTCCACTGGTGGCCTTATTCCCAATGTCTCAAGGAGGATTGGCGGCGGACGATCGGCGACAAGTTTGATCCCTTTCGCATCGCGGCGAAAGAAACGAGTGCTTTCTTTGCTAAGCGGGGCGATGATTTGCGCGGAGTGACTGGTCATGATCACACAGAGCCGTCGGGTGAAAGCCATGCTTGCCACATAGTCGCGAAAGGCATCCTGAGAACCTGGCGAGAGATAGCATTCAGGCTCTTCAATCAGAACGATCGAGGCCTCAGCGGCTCTCGCGAGTGACCACCACAGGTAAAGGCAGCATGCGGGCCGGGCGCGCCTTCAAGGTAGGCGTATTCCAGACCGTCGACTTCATTCTGATCAGCGGACAGGTACCAGCGGGTCGCACTGGTCAGACGCGGATCGACGACAAGTTCGAGTTTGCCCGAGAACGGGTTGAAGTCTGCCGTCTTCGTTGGCGAGACGACCGACAACGCCAATTCCGCCGATGTCTCCTGTTCGCTCGGCACAACCAAGAATTTCGGCGTGATCATCAAATACTCAGAACCGGTCAGGCCGACCTGCTTGCGCAGCGCGAGACGTGCGGTCGACAGGAGGGTCGTCGATGACGTGTTGTTGAAGTTGGTCTTGTCGGTGCCGGTAGCGATGTTCTTGTGTTGCGTCGAGAACAGCGCGTTGTTGTCCGACATAGTCGGGCCATTTCCGCTGTTCGACTGAAGAAGGTCGGCCAACAGCTGCGCTTCCGTCGACGCCGCAGCCTGACCGAGCTTGCGCGGAACGGTTTCGAAAGCGCCCAAGTCGTCGTTGATGATTGCCTGACGGCTGAACCCGAAGATTTTTGCGTAGTTCAAGAGCCGGTAGGTCTCTGCGCCTTCACCGATCGATCCACGCTTGGTCTCGCCGTGTTCATTGACCTTCTCAAGCCGGGGCGCTTCTCCGAACATGATCCGGTATCGCGACTTGAAGTCGCGGGCCGTGACCTGCCGGGCGGCTCGCTTGAGGCCTGACGGCACACCTTGATAGGCGTTGCGGAGCGAACGGCCGGTCGCATCACCGAGAATGTTCGGGAAGTCGCTGGTCGTTTCCAACGCACGCTGGACAATCGTTGCCTGCGACATTCCGGTGATCTGCAAGCCGCGGACGCGGAGACAGTCACGGGCAATGTCGACCATCGTCATGTTGGCGTACTGCCGCGCCGGATCGGAAAGCTGATGCGCCGGCTGGGTACGCGCCCAGAGCGCTTCGCCGATCGTCCGCGCCCGAAATTCCGGGTCGTTGAAATCGGTACCGACCGAAATCGTCGTGTTGCGGATTGTCGAAGCATCGTTCGATCGCGAGCGCATCGCATCGAAGGCGGCTTGGCGCGCCGCTTCGGCGGTTGCGCCGGCGTCGATCTGGGCGTCGACCCAAGCCTGATTGCAGCCTGCGAGCCGGGCAATGGATCGGATTTCCGTGTTGATCTCGGCGCGGGTCTGAACCGGCGTCGCATCGGTGACCGGCGGTACAACGGTATCGTTCGCGGGCGGGGTGGCCGCCGCGGGGGCAGTGGTCATGTCTGGTTCACTCCGGATTGAGGCACCGGGATCGGCGCCAAGGGGGACGATGGAAACCTCGCGCAGCGTCCAGCGCGTCGCGGTCTTAGTGCGCCGACCGCCTTTATTCTTGGCTTCCTCGAATTTTTCGACGGTGTAGCCGACGGAAACATTCCTCAGGACACCGTCGGCGATGTCGGTCAGGACGTCTGCGACGTCTGAGCGACCGCTAAACTTCAGGACCGCAAGCAATCGCTTGCCTTCGATCCAAACCTTCTCCACGACACCGATGACGCTTTGGGCGGACGATCGGGCGTGGTTGTCGAGAACCGGCGCGCCAACCGCGCGGGACGTGTCGACCGCGTCCGCGCTGATGGTCAGCGCTTCGTCGACTTCGCCTTGATAGTCGTACCGCGCCACGGGGGCGCCGGTGCTGATGACCGCCGTCACAGTGCGGGCTTCGGCGTTGTAGCTGCTGCGCTCTAACGATACAGCCGCGCGACGTATCATCATCAGGCGGTCAGGAAGCTGAACCGGGACCGGTGCATTCATTGGGCTTCGTCCTGCGTAGGGTCGATTGGGGAGTGAGGAACGCCGAACTGAAGTCCGAGCCGCTTTGCGCGCTCGTGATCGGTGGAGATTTCGGCGTCCAGCTGTTCAATGTCCCAGCCGCGCGCCGCGACCGCTTCGCGGCGTGACATGACGCCGGCATTGATGCTTTCGATTTCGGCGCGAGCGTCCTTCAGCGGATCGACGAATTCCTTCCGCGGCGTGATCCATTTCGCCGCCATGAATGCGCGCGGGTCGCGCGCGAACCCGCGGGCATCCACCTCGCCGCTCAGTGCCGCGGCCGTCAGCCAGCGTTCCCAGACCGGCCGGCAGAACTGGAAAATGATGACGTTGTTCTGGATCGCTTCGACCCGGCGCCTGAATTCGAGAAGACCCGCGCGGATCGAACTGAAGTTCACTTGCGATAGATCGCCGGTCAGAATTTCGTACGGCACGGATAGGCCGGCGGCGATATGCCTGACGGTCAACCGAAGGAAGTCGATGCTTTCCGCGCCGATCGTCGCGGGGTCGCTGAACACTTGACGTCTTGCCCCGCGGACAAAACCTTTAGCGTGCCCGGCTCCAAGCCGCTGTCGATCGCACTGCCGTCTGCCGACGGATCGCCCGCAAACGGGCTGGCGTCGCCTGACTCATTGATGATGAAGCCGGTCAGCAGCGCGGCGATCTTCTGGCGCATCGACTGCGCGTCGGCGATCTGATCGAAGTCGCTAAGCGAAAGCAGGATAGGAGCCAGCCAGGACAACCCGCGGACCTGACCGGGCGCTTCAGGTTTGAAGACCTGAAGCATATGGTCCGCCGGAATGCGAACCGTTGCGAGCGATCCCCAGAAGTTGAATTCCGGGCGTTCCTTGTAAACGTGATAGGCGACCCTGCGACCGCGGTCATCGAATTCGACACCGGCGACCACGCGACCTGTATGGTTGTTCAAGACCTGAAAGCGGAGCGGGTCGACCTGTTCGGCGTCGAACAACCGATCCCGAAGCGGGTTGCCTTCTGCGCCGTCCAACGTCGGCGCCGCGAAGACGTCGCCGTCCACGACCATGCGGCGGACGACCATCGCGGTCAGGCCATAGAAGTCGGCGAGGCCGTCGGCGTCGGCTTGATCGGTCCAGCGATCCCAAGCGGCAATGATCGCGCCGCGGACAGCTGGATCGGGGTGCTGCGATTGCGGCTTGATACCGGCGCCGACGATGTTGCTGACCCATGCTTCGACGCCAGACGCCGCCAAGCTGTTGTTCGCGACCAGCGCCCGAGCGCGGCGGCCAATCGGGCCGCGCGCGGCGGTCATTGCGGCGCCCTGATGCGGGATTTCACTGGCACCGCGCCAGCGCCGGCCAGTACCGGCAGCTTCGTAAGAGCGGAAGGCCAGCACGCCGGCCCTGAACCGTCGACCGAACTGCGTCAGCGCGCCGGCCATGCTTACTGACCTTTGCGCTGCGCGGCTTCATCGACCGCGTGCGACCACATATCGCCAACCACGCCATCATCGTCGGTGACGAAGGTCGGCGTGTCCGTCCAGAATTCGTCTGGGATCACGAAGCCTTTCTTTGCAGCACGGTCCAACAGGATCGCTACGCATGCCGTCGCCGATCCGCCATCGATCTTCCGGAACTCCGGCAAATTCTCGATCGCGTCGGCTATTTCGGCCTGAGTGCCAACGATGTTCGAACAGCGGGGCCCGCGGTCGTCGTGGCGGTGCGTCAGGCGAACCCAAACAATTTCTGGAAGCAGCGGATCGGCCGCAGAGGCCGCAATGTCCTTCCAACGACTGGCAAGCACAGGAGCAACGGCGCTGAGGGCGCTCTTCGCGGCGGCGCGGGTTTCGTGCTTCGGTTCGTCACAGAGATCATCCGCCGCGATCTGAAGAAACGCTTCGAACCAAGTGAAGCCGCTCACGTCTTCGCCGACATGTCGCCACAGGCACCGCTGATCACGGCGGGCATGGGCGTCGAAGCGTTCCCGGGTGAGGCCGGTGAGCGTGATGAATTCGAGACGGCGCATTCGCATTCGACTTCCTCGGCATACCGCGTGACTGATGTCGTGCAGTTAGGGTGCGTCGGTCGCCAGCGTCAATCTGTCAGCAAAAACAGCAAGTTACCGGTAAAGCTCCCGGTTTCGGAATTTCGACTTCGTTAAATGAACTCGCTCTGGTGCGACTGATCTCAGGCCAAGTCGATGAACTGATTGGCGTTGTTCGCGGTGAGTTTTTGCGCTGAGAAAAATCCTGATCAGCGTCAAAGGCGAGGGGGATCGACGAAAATCCCGGGAGCTTTCCCGGTTTTGACAAGAGATGCGGCGGAGTTATCCACAGCTTTTGTGACGCCAATCGCCGGGCGTTTTCCCGTTGCGGGCCGACGCTCCCTTCTGATATCAGCCGCGACCCCTCCCGGGCCCAATTTCCAAGGAAGCTTTTCGATGGAAAAACTATCTCTGTTCGAACGCGTGTCGCTCGCCAATCAGTTCCGCATTCGCGCGAAGCTGGAAGGAGACGATCATCTCAGCAAGTTCGCCGATATCTTGGAGCGGGGTTACGTCAGCCTTTACCCGCGGGTTTTCGAGTGGATTTACGATGAGACCCCGGATGCCGTTGGCGAAGAAGTTCAAGACATCTTCACCATGTATCGCGCCCTAGAACGGGCGTACGAAGCCGGCGCGACGCCCGCGGCGGAGGCATTTCATCCTCGCTTCGACGGCTTTGACGGAAACCATGATCCACATTTCGGCATCGCCAGCTTTCTGATCGATGACCTGAATTTGTGGAGCGAGCAGAAAGACCGTCCCCGGAATTCACATTCGATGGCGACGATCGGGACCTATCGCGAAATGCTGAAGGTCTGGAACGATCTCGGCCGGCCATTTCCGTTGACGCAGGATCAGGTCAACCAAATCGCTGTTGGACCGTCCAAGAAGTAGTAGCCCGATGTTAGCGATGCGGCCCTTGGGGCCGCATCGCCCTTTCAAACGGCCTGCGGTTTATCGACCGTACCGACGCCTTCGCAGTTTTGGCACACGCCACGAAGGCGATCATGTTTGTTCGGGTCGCCGCAGCATACCGGGCACGGCACCCATTCCTTCTTATTTTCCATGTAGGCTTCCATCTGTCCGCCGCAGACAACGCACGCATTTGCCGTTGCAGACAGGGCATAGTGTTGTTCCGCCCGGCATCGCTATTCTCTCCCCATTGCTGGCATTCGATCAACGCGCTGAAGCGCGCCCTCCCATTCGCTCGGTCTGTACGACGTCCGAACGAAGCCTTCATCCGTCCAAGCGGCCGACAATACAGTTTCCCCCGCAAATTTGATCTTAAGCCTTGCCAAGCGTTCCTCGTCGTCGACGCGGCGTCGGAACGACAGCCGGAATTCACCGCATCGGCAGTCTAATGCGCGGACGCGACCTTTACCCGGGATGTCGAGATATCCGCCGGCATCGTTCCGCCGAAGGATGCCGATAGCCAGCTTTGCCAGCATCCTGATCCGCTCCGCGCGATCCTGCTTGGTCATCGTCATGGTGGAGGCAACCCCAGGGCAAGCGGCGGCCGAAGCCGCCGCGTCTCGGATCAAACCTTCAAACGGATGATTTCAGCAGACGGCTGAACGACGGCGCATAGCGCGACCCATCTTCCGTCAGGGCGGCGCCTCTCGCCGATCACCCGAAGAACCGTCGAAAGCGGTTCGGTCGGCCTTGATCTGCGACTGGGGTCAAAAACGGTGATATTGTCGGAAACAGCTTTCGGCATGGGTCAACTCCATGTTGGAAGTCAGGACCGCTCGGAAGTGCCAGCTTCCGGGCGGTCCGCTAGAACTACCCAAAGGTGCGCGCCGGGTACAAGCGGGAAGATAACACGCCCTGGACGGGTGCAGACCCGCGCAATGACCGGGAAATTTCCCGGGGATAGCAGGTTGAGGAGCCTTCCGCGCGCAGCAATCTCCGCGCGATAATCGTCGCCCATGACCGTCAGCTTGGATGATATTGACTGGATTTCGGCGGCGAAGGCTCTCGGCGGTCCGGCGATCGGGTTCGTCTTCGGCAGCCTGTTGACGTCGTACGTTCAATGGGGCTTTGAGAAGAAGAAGCAAATCCTCGCGCGCCGGCGTGAGTTGGTAACCGGCTGGCGCCTGAACCTCTTGCCGATGATAGGTCAGCCGCAGCAGATGCCGGTGGTGTGGGCAGGCGACCGTCAACGAACAGTGATGTCATCGCCGTATTACGCGAGCCTGCGTCCACACCTGACATCGAAAGCGATCAAGGCGATCGAAGACCCGACGATCAAGTTGTTTGTCCGCGTAGACTATTCGAAGCCGAAAACGAACGATTGGAGCCACCAATACCCGTTGAAGGTCTTCGTTGATGAAATCGCGCGCATCGAGCGCAAGTGGAAGCTTGTCTAAGGTTACTCGGATGAAAGTCGAACGCGATCAATACGAAGCTTGGCAACGACGGTGGTCGGAAATCGACGCCACCGTCACCGATAAAAACGACAACTGGGTTGGCGCGGTAACAGCCTTCATGCATCAGATCGAAGACGCCCGGCATGACGCATACCTGACGGGCCTTGCGCGAGCAGCGCGACAGCGCGCTTCAGAATTCAAAAAGCTGAAGCGCAACGCGGTGCCGTCCGACGTTTTCCAGACGTTTCTGAACGCATGGGGGCGGGTCCAAGGCGGGATCGGAATGCATTTGATGGATAGGCCGCCAACGTGATTTTGACGCAGCGCGAATTTGGCCGTGCCGCGATCTGACGCCGGCGCACCGTGCGAAGCTGATCGCCAAGCGCAAGGCGGCTTATGAGGCGGTGCACGGCCCAGCGAAGGCCGTCGGGGCACGCGCCGCGAACCGGGCCATGAAGCGCGGGGACGCAACGGCCAAGTTGGCCGATGCGTCCTTCACAGCCGACACGGCCGCCAAGACCGGCAAGCCTGAACGAACGATCCAGCGCGACGCGACCCGCGCCAAGGCACTAGGTCCTGATCTGGACCGCGTCGCCGGGACGTCGCTGGACAAGGGGATTGAACTGGACCCCTTGGCCGGCGGCCAAGCTTATTTTGCCAACCACGCCTGTCCGAAGGCTCCGGCGATTTGGATCAGTACACCGAGGCCGGAAACAACAAGCCCGGCACTGATCATCCATCGGCTGCGCGCGACTTCTTTTTCGCGTGCTGGAATGCTTTCCACCAACCGGCCCAATATTCCGCCCTCTACGCTGGCGCCGGTATAATTGGGGGCGTCGCCCGGGATATCATCATATACGGCCAACGTGGTGAAAAGGCTTTTCTCAGATGCGAGCAGCTTCGCCTCACGAAGAGCCTGCTTGTTCGTCTGCATCAGCTCTAAGCCGAGAACAACAAACCCGACAAACTCGACCAACACTCCGATCGCCGCAGCCCATTGCGGCCATGTATTTGCGTTCATTGTTCCTATCGGCCCATCCACTTTGATCTGATGACCCGAGGCGCGGCCGGCACCGGCGTTGCTTCCGCAATGAACGTCTGGCGATCGGCTTCGCGGTCAAGATCAAGCCCATACGATCGTAGGCCGTGCAACGCTGCAAGGGTGTAGACCCGGCAATCCAACGCTTCGTTGCGGACGAACGCCGCTTTGGTCCATTCCCGCACGGCGACGCCCTTAATGAACCGGCGGATCGGACGTTCGGCGGTCAACATCTTGAAATAATCAAGATCGCGGTCCGTCGGGAAATGGCAGGCGCCCGGCCCGGGTTCTTCGATCGACAGCCGGGCCATGATGACTTCCTTCGCTGCGTCGACGCCGACCATGTACAGAGGCGGCCGGCCCGGCTTCGGTCGCGATGGTCGGCGCGGCCAGATCGGCGCACCGCGAACCGATGATCCCTTGATCGCCCAGACTTGCCGGCCGTGACGTGGCGTCGCGAAGTCGTAAACCGTCTTGCTCCAATTGCCTGTATCAACTGCCGCAG
Source organism: Bradyrhizobium sp. 137 (assembly GCF_023074095.1). Lineage (NCBI taxonomy): Bacteria > Pseudomonadati > Pseudomonadota > Alphaproteobacteria > Hyphomicrobiales > Nitrobacteraceae > Bradyrhizobium > Bradyrhizobium sp. 137. The sequence goes on along the minus strand of NZ_JADPKU010000012.1, from coordinate 9,855 downwards.
CCATGACCCGCATCAGGCGGCCGTCGCGCCGGCGGCGCGCGGCCGTCAGGATCGCATCGAGGCGCATCCAGACGTCGCCGTCCGCGGGATTGCCTGCCAAGACGTGATATTCTAGAGACCTGCTTTCCTCGCCCTTGCCCCAACCGACGATTTCGCATTCAAGCCGATCCTGCTGGACGTCGACGCCTGCGGTGATGACGACGACGCTGTCCGGAACGTCCGCACCCCAGCTTTCGGCGCGCGCCATCAACCGCGCGGGTTCGGGGATTTGCGCCGCTCGGTCTTCGTACGGTTCGCCCAGCTTCAGGTTGACCCACGTCTGAAGACGCGGCGGATCGCGATACACGGCACCATGTTCGACAGCGATTTCCGCCCATGTTTCGAAGGGCGAATACAGCGCCGATAGATGGAAGCCGGCGGTCCGGCCGTCGCCGGCGGCGGTCGCGCGCCATTCGCCCTGTGATAACATCGCCGGCTTGTGCCGTTCATAAATCGGATCGCCGCAATGCTCGCATTGGTACCAAGCGCCGCCGCGGTGAAGCTGTGCGTAACGAAGGCTATCTCTCCGACCTTCAGGTGCTCCTCGGAGAGGAGCAAGGGGAGGATATTGTTGGCGCGATCGGCGCGCGCCATGGAGTGCCCGCGCCAAAGAGTAGGAGCGGCGTCGTACTCTATGCTCCAGATTCCGAGTTCGGCGATGTCCTTTGAGAGCCACAGTGGCCAAAACTCTTCCGGCATGCCGGACGACATCCAGGGAATGTGACCGACGCGCTTGAGGCCGTGGATAATACCACATGCCTGCTCATTTTCTCGGTCGTTGATTTGAGAAGAATGTCCGCCAGGGCCCCCTCCGTGTATGGCGGCGCGATCAGCATTGAAATCTAATGAGATCCGCCGACTCTTAGGTCCATAATAGCCCATTCGGGTCTTAGTGGTGTAAGCGTTCGTCTTGAACGCGCCCGGAGCCTGAAGAATCGAAAACTAAAGTCTATCGATCGACTTTTCGATCTCGGCAAGTATCTGCTCGAAGGTCGGCTTACCCGCGTAGTAGAGCGCGCTGCTTCGCTCATAGGCGTTCGCGAATGTGGTTCGTGTCTTGGGATCGCTCAGAAGGAAGGCCTCATTCTCTGCAATGTTCTGGTTGTCGTCCTGGCGAAAGCGTGCCTGCTTGTGAGCCTTATAGGCGTCCGTGCCGATGAATTTCTGAACCTCGGGCTGTTTGAGCAGCTCATGGATATCGTAGTAGTGACGCATGTATCCAACCGGGTCGCTCTGGTCGGCTTGCTGCTTGCGGAACTTCGTTGAGACCGTCTGTAGTTTTTCAACGAAGGTATAGCCGGGATCATAGCAAGGCACCGCCATGGCGCGGTTGTCGATGATATCCACGTGGCTTGCCACGGCCCGGTCGTAGAGCCACGAGCTGATGTCCTTTGGCGCATTCGGCGCCACGGTGTCGAAGCCAACCTCCAGCAGGACTCCTTCGCGGAGACCTTCCATGGCCTCGACGACTGTCGTGTAATTCAGCTTGATGCCCGCGCTCCGATAGTTCGGCACATCATCGAATTCGGTGTCCCGTTCGACATTCGTAACGCCATCGATCTTGATCGTTTGTGCCAGCCACTCATAGAAATCTTTCCGTGACCGGATGTGAGCGGGCTTGTTGTGGTGCTTGCCCGTTTTCACATCCCGGTCCTTCGGGGGCTCGATCAGGATATCGATGTCCTCCGAAAACCGATTGATGATCTGATGCCCCTTGGAAAGCGACGTGCCACCTTTGAGCTGGAAGGTGAAGCCGAGCTGTTGAAGTCCGTATAGGCAGTGCATGATCCAGTAGTCTTTTTCGATGAGGGCTGGATCGATGCCCTTTTCTTCCGCCACAATCCGGATCAGATCCGCGAATTGCGGATGATTGTGGAGGAAATCACGCGGCATGCAGTTCGCTCGGTCTTAACGCGCGATCGAAGAATTTCTTCGTTCGCTCGTTTCCATACTCGCGGACAGCGCGGCGCAAGCGGCGTTGGTCGGAAGTCGCAGCACGCTGCTCGACCCGCTTGAGAACCTCATCCTTTGCTTCTGCAAGCTGATTGACGTTGTTGACGAGATCGACAAGCAGAAACTCCTGCGTCAGCGACTTTGGAAAGCGCGGCTTCACGCGGAAGGCAAACTTGCGATTGCCGAGTTGAAACTCGCCGTGGCGCTTGTGATTGTAGACGACGGTCTTGTCATAAAGCTGCGTCGTTCCCACGCCCAGGCTGTTGTAGGCATTGGGCGAGGCCAGCAGAAACGTATCGTCCTTCAGAAAGGCGCTCACAACATCCTTGTCGGAAGCGGGAGCCGAGCCGAACACCGTTTCCTTCGGATAGGCATACAGACCGCCTGAAAGCTTCTTGAGTGTGCCGCTCTCAACCAGTTCCTTGAGATGCCGATCGACAGACGTCGACCATCGGACCAAATCTGCCCGTCGATAGGCTTGGCCCGGCTTCAGGTGCTTCTTGAGGGCATCGAGCTTCGTCATGGCTTCGAATGTAAGTCAGAATTGACTACCTTGCAAGGTTTCTGATTGAAAATTCATGCAAATTGAAGAGCAAGTGATTGATACAACGTATTTAGATGGTCCGGTCGCAGCGACGCGAGAGTCTTTCAGGACCGATTCCCAATATTCCGCCGGGAGCGGCGCATCTGGAGCCGCCGTGGAGGGGCCCGGTCTACGGGCAGCTTCAGCGGCCAGTTTTTCCATCGGCATGCGCCAGCTCGCGGGTCGATCGGTTCCGAATTAGAACATAACAAGAACAAACGTCGAGTCCGTCGGACCTCATCCTGAAAAAATCATCCCGTCGGGAGGGGCGCGGTGTCGGAACCAAGCCGGGCCGTTCGTCTTGAATCCGGCGTCAGTAATGGAGTTCCCTGCGATGGCCCCCCGCGCGAACTGGAAAGGCTTCCTGCGTCTTTCCCTCGTCACCTGTCCGGTAGCGCTCTATCCAGCCACCTCGGAATCCGAAAAGGTCTCGTTCAACCAGCTCAACCGAAAGACCGGCCACCGCATCAAGTACGCCAAGGTGGACGCTGATACCGGTGAGGAGGTCGACAACGAGGATATCGTCAAGGGCTACAAGGTCGACACCGACACCTTCATCGAGGTGACGAAGGAGGAGCTCGAGAACGTCGCGCTGGAATCGACGCGAACGATCGAGATCGACGAGTTCGTCGACCGCAGCGAGATTGATCCAAGTATCTGATCCGTCCCTACTATCTGCGACCCGACGGTAAAGTCGGGCATGACGCTTTCGCGGTCATCCGCGAAACCATCCGCGAAATGAACAAGGTCGCGATCGGTGGCGTGGTGGTGACCAATCGCGAGCACATCATCGCGCTGGAGCCGCTCGACAAGGGGCTGATGGGGACGCTGCTGCGCTACCCTTACGAAGTCCGCTCTGCGGATGAGTATTTCGACGACATCCAGGACGTCAAAGTCACCAAGGACATGCTTGACGTCGCCAGGCACATCGTCAACCAGAAGGCGGGCCACTTCGAGCCAGACAAGTTTGAGGACCAGTACGAAACCGCGTTGATCGATACCTGATCAACCAGAAGCGCGCCGGTAAACCCATCACCGCGAAGGCGCGCCCCCGCGGCGAGAACGTCGTCGACCTGATGGACGCGCTTCGCAAGAGCATTGGAAGAGACGTGGCGGGCTCGACAGAAGCCCCAAGAAGCCAAGCAAAAAGCCGCGCAAGGCGGCGGCCGGGCAAAAGGAAATGCTGATGCCAATCGCAGGCAAGCCGGCGAAAGAGGCCGCGCCGAAGAAGCCGGCGGCCAAACCGCAGCGGAAGTCGGCCTAGCGTGTCGTTAAGGATCCAGTGACGCCAGACGGCCGTTACTTCGTGTCCGCGGCGGGGAGCGATATGGCTGTGCTGAAAAAGACTTGGAGATCAATGTTAAGTGCGGGCATTCTTGCCTACCGCAAAGGCGCTCGCGGGCTCGAGGTTCTGCTCGTTCATCCCGGCGGTCCGTTCTGGCGCAAGAAGGATAACGGCGCCTGGTCCATTCCGAAGGGCGAAATCGACGCTGCGGATGCTCCGGAGCAGGTTGCGCGGCGCGAGTTTGCCGAGGAACTAGGTCCGAGCGCTTCGATTGGTCCGCTCCAGCCGCTGGGGGAGGTCCGACAGCGAGGAGGCAAGCGCGTCATCGCATTCGCCGGCGTGGGCCATTTTGACCCGGCGGCGCTGATCAGCAATACCTTCGAGATTGAATGGCCGCCCGAAGCGGTCGAAGGCAGAGCTTTCCCGAAGTCGACCGCGCGGAATGGTTCGATATCGAGTTCGCGCGGACCAAGATGCTGTCCGCTCAGGTGGAGCTTCTCGATCGTCTTTTGGCGATCGCGGTTGAGAGCGCAGGGAAATGACGTTTAGGATTGGAATCATTTCGGACACGCACGGCCTGTTGAGGCCCGAGGCGGAACGAGGCCTGGCGGGCGTCGATCACATCATTCATGCCGGCGACATCGGGCGCCCCGAGATCGTCGGCGCGCTTCGCCGGATCGCGCCCGTCACCGCCATCCGTGGAAACGTGGACAATGGCGAGTGGGCCCGCGAATACCCCGACACGAACCTCGTGCGCCTGGCGGGAAAGTCGATCTACGTTCTGCACGACCTGAAGACGCTGCAGGACGATCTTGGCGCGGGCATCGACGTCATCGTCTCGGGGCATTCCCACGTGCCGAAGATCGACACGGTCGGTGGCGTTCTCTACGTGAATCCCGGAAGCGCGGGACCGCGGCGCTTCAAGCTGCCGATCACGCTTGCGACGCTCGATGTCACTTCTCAGGGCATGCGACCGGAAATCCACGACCTTGGAGGCGACTGAGCGCACCACCGCGCTGGGAATTCACAGCGGAGGAGGCGAATGCGTTAATTCGTTCCGTTTGCCGGTGACATTCGAAGGGAAGCGTTATTTGCGCGGACGTTCTCGCTCGCGCACGACTTCCTTCGCCCGCTTGTCGGACCGGAGCCCGAGGTAGACGGGCTGGCGCAGTTCGCCCTTGCTCGTCCACTCCGCGAACTTGACCTCGGCAACGAGCGAGGGCCTGACCCAGGTCGTGGCGGCCTCGTCCTTCACTTTGGCAGGGAACGGCGATTTAGGGGCCGTCAGCTTCACGAGCTTGCCATGCAGGTCTTCCAGGATTTTGTGGCTGAAGCCGGTGCCGACATGTCCGATATAGCGCCATGCGTCGTCTTCCCGCACGGCGAGGACCAGGGCGCCGAAGAATGGCCTGGTGCGCCTGGGTGCCGTGAAGCCGGCGATCACCACTTCCTGACGCTTTGCCGTCTTGATCTTCAGCCAATCCGCCGTTCGGCTTCCTGATGTATACGCGCTGTCGGCGCGCTTCGCCATGAGGCCTTCCAAACCCTTCCGCTCGGCATCGACGAAGAATTTCGTGCCGTCTCCTTTGCGGTGAGTGCTGAAGGCGATCAGCCTGTCGCGCGGCAGAATCGCCTTCAGCCGCTTCTTGCGCTCGAGGAGAGGCTGCCTGCGCAAGTCCACTGCGTTCTCGAACATGAGGTCGAAGGCGCAATACAGGAGCTTCGCTTCATGGCGCAGCGCGTTTTGAAGCAGCTGGAAATGTGAGACGCCGTCCTTTTCGATCGCGACGAGCTCACCGTCGATCACGGCGTCGCCCTTCACGCCCTCCAGCGCTTTAGCGACTCGATATAGCTGCGGCTGATGATCTTGCCGTTGCGGCTGTAGAGTGCAAGCTTGCCCCGCCGGATTTCTGCGATCATCCGGAAGCCGTCATACTTGTCCTCGAAAACCCAGCCGGGGTCGTTGAACGGCGCGTCGGTGGCGAGCATCGGCTGCAAACGCTTGGGCAAGGGCGACGTCCGGCTCATTCGAGGTCAATCCTTCGGAGCGCGTTGCGAAATGCATGGACGTCCTTCAAGGATTAGGGAACGCTTCGAGGCCGCGTCGTGTTCCGCAGGCGTCGTGGCGTGAGCACGATCGATCGCGGAGGGCGGATCGGACCGATGGCCAGAAAACTGAAGACCTATCAGACCTCGCTGGGCTTCGTCGGTCAGGCGATCGCCGCTCCCTGCATGAAAGCGGCTCTGGAAGCGCGGGGCGCAGATAGCAATCTCTTCCATCAGGGCGCGGCAAGGGAGAGCCACGATCGGGACGTCGTCGCCGCGACCATGGCAAAGCCCGGCGTCGTTCTCAGGCGCCCGGCCTGATCCGACAGATCTTCAACGACCCGACCGGAACCGAACTTACCTTTCGCGGTTTGGAAATCGTATTCAACACTAGGGAGCGCCCCATGGGAGAGCGCCGCAGAGTGAAGCAGACCCGCTCGCTTGAAGAACGAATGGCCGAACAGGCCAATAAGCTTAAAGAACGGGCGAGCCAGTTACCGGCTGGTACGGAACGTGAGAGTTTACTTAAGCGAGCCAGGATCGCCGAGACCGGCGCGCATCTAAGCGACTGGCTGACGTCGCCCGGATTGCAGCCACCCAAATAAGCCTTCGGAGCGACTGTTCACTTTGGTACTCTCAGGAACATCGACACGGCACGCGGTGATTCGATGCTCCAAATGATTTTGATAATGTGCGGGATTGGGACTGCACTGGTCGGCATCTTAATCAGCGTATTTGAGTGGCGCGCATTGGTGGGCTATTGGCGCCTAAAGAGGCGCCCCCCGGCAAATTTCGACATGAAGTAAGACCGTCTCAGTTGGCGACCTCGTCGTTATTGTAGCGCGTCCTCTGTTGTCCCATCGCGGCATTTGATGCGGTTGAACAAAGGCGGTCGGTGTCGAGGCGGACCGGACATCGACCCAGATCTGTGAGTAGCCTAGTACGCGTACTGCGGCTTGGTTCACGGCGGCGCGGTCCCGTCGCTTCTCAGGAGCGAGCTCCATGACGGCCCGATGTAGCTCGGCCGGTATCGTGCAGTTGGCTTTCCAAGGGATTGTTGGCAAACTGCCAGGCGATCGAATGCATCCATCACAGGTCCTCCCGCAGGCTCCGGTAGAACGGGTGCCGGACCTTTCCCTCGGCCGACTTCGCGCGATACTCGGTCTCGGCGAGCAGCTTTGGTTCGACCCAGATGCCCTTATGTGCGATCCGCTTCGTGTACGGTTGCGTCTTCCGGATCAGCGGCATCAGTTTCTTCTGGAGGTCAGCGGCGGACGTCTTGTCAAATCCGTGGTCGAGCTTGCCCGCATAGACCAGATCGTCGCCGTTGCGGCGATCGACATCGATGCCGTCCCATTTTCCCTCGTCGAGTCAGCGATCGTCAGTGTCTCGCGCTGGATGCAGGTTTTCTTCACCCAATCGCCTGTACGCCCCTTCGGATAGGGAGCATCTCGCACCTTCGAGACGACGCCAGACCGAGTTGCAGGCATGCGCGAACATCTCGCGTCCCTCGATCTCGAAGCTTTCGCTGAACTGGACGTCGGTACCATCGACGATTTTCCTGAGCTCGGCTTTCCTCTGGATCAGCGGCAGCTTTCGGAGATCGCGGCCATTCAGGTAGAGCAGATCAAAGACCACCAGCACATGCTCGTTGACTTGCCCTTGAGCTCGTTCTGCAGCACCGAGAAATCCGTGGTGCCGTCGGCGGCGGGGACGACGATCTCGCCGTCGATGACGGCTGAGCTCGCGCTGATCCGCCACGCGTGATGGGCGACCTTCTTGAAGCGGTGGGTCCAGTCATGGCCGCGGCGCGTGAAGACCTTCGCCGCCTCGTTGGCCAAGTGGATCTGGACCCAGTAGCCGCCGAACTGGATTTCGTGAATCCAGCGTTCTCCGGACGGCACCCTCTCGATCGAGGTGGCCAAGGACGGTTCGATGAAGCCGGGCATTGGGGCCTTCACGCCGATGGTCGCCGGTTTTCGACGCTGAAACGCCACTGAAGCACTCCAAGCAACAGCTGATTCAAACTGACACAGGTCGAATCGTTCCGGAACCCGTGAATCCTTTGCTGCGTTGGTCTGCTAGCAATCCGACAGGAGGAGCCGATGGCGGCAGCGAAGAAGACGGGGCGCGGGCGCAAGCAGGACCGGCCCCGTGTGGCCGGCGGCCAAAAGTATGAAGTGGGGTACGAATCCAAGAAGACAGGACGGTCGGCGTCAGCGGTCAAGAAAGCTGTCAAAAAGGTCGGCAACAACCGGAAGCGTGTCGAGAAGCGTCTCGGACGATAAATTTTTTGCCCGCCTCAAATGTCCAGCGCGTTGCCTAGACCTCGGGCGGGCATTCGGGGCAGGTATCGCCGATCGAGTCCAGGACCTCGGTTAGCGCGCCGGCAGCCGCCTCGGGCGAAAGGCCCGGTGGCGGATCCTGGCGGGCGATTTCGACCGCCCGCTCGCGGGCGTATGGATCGGCGCGGTCCTGCATCCAGCCGTGGTACTCACACTCGCGGATCGCGCCTGCCTCCTCCAGCACGGCCACCGCCCGCCCGCGTACCGTGCGGGTCGCCGTTCGCCTCTCCTTGGTCATCAGCATCAAAATCGCTCCTGCGCGAGGGGCGAATCCTTGCGGCCCTCAATCCGTTCCGGCTGCTAACACAGAGCAGGGATTCCAAATCGTCGGGGCAGGTGCTTTTCCACGTGTTCCGCCGCCCTGTGCATAGGCTGTAAGCTTGTCTTCCTTGTCGCGCCTCGTCTGGCAAAGGGTGCTGCAGCGCCTTTGCCTCATCCCAAGCGGCGCATTGGGACACAACTTTCCTCTTCGCCGGTTGACCAGCCTACCATCTAAGGCGAGAACCTGCCGACGCAGAAACCACTCGAGAACTGGCCAAATCCAATCCGCGAGATTTGATATAGCTACAACGTCATTGGAATGCTTCGAACCTCTGTCGCTTTGATTCTCACCATTCTGTCGGGTGTGGCGCTGGCCGACGATTTTGTCGGACAGGCTAGCGTGATCGACGGCGATACGTTGGAAGTACATGGAGCGCGTATCCGGCTTTGGGGTATCGATGCACCGGAGAGCAGTCAGCTGTGCCGCGGCGAAGACAGCTTGCAATATCGTTGCGGTGCGCAGGCGGCGAACGACCTTGACGCCTTCATTGCCCGCCGTCCCGTCAATTGTGTTCCAGTCAGCCTCGACCCGTATGGCCGCACGGTTGCGACCTGCTCGGTCGCAGGCAGGGATCTCGCTGAATGGCTTGTACGGAGCGGTCTTGCGTTGGATTGGCCTCAATATTCGAAGAGAAGATATCACAAAGCTCAGCGCGAGGCTGAGCGTACCGGCCAGGGACTCTGGAAGGGCAGCTACGTCGAGCCGTGGCTCTATCGTGCATGCATCCGGGCAAGTGGAAAGCCGGCCACCTGCTCGGATGACGCAAATGCCCATCCTTGATGCGGTTCCGGAGAGATGCCGATCCACAACGTGTATTGGCCTATCATCACAGGTTGGGCAGGTGGCTCTGGCGCGGTTTGGGCGACTCACGCTACCCATCATTCCCAATCACCTCACTGCACAATGGGAATGAAATGGTTGCAGCAACCCGTGAATTGCCGACCTCTGGTTACGCGATTGAAGTGGACGGCCGGTTCAAAGCCGAATTTACAACCAGAGACGGCGCCAAGGCGGCTGGCGAAGAACTAAAGAAGCGTTTTCCGTTGCTTCAGATCAGGATCTACGACGCGCAGACGCATGCTCGCGAGGAAATCTAGATCGCCGGTTCGAGTCTAAGCGGAGTTCTTCCGCTTGCGCGCGTGCGGCTTTCGCCGCATCGGGCTCTCGTGGAACCGAGCCGCTTTGCGTCTCGGTAGGGTAGGCGCGGGACACCTCGACGAGGATGTCCCTACGCCTCCCCCCAAACCGTGCGGGCACTTTTCAATGCACACGGCTTTCCATA
>NZ_JADPKU010000116.1:0-29515 GCF_023074095.1 Bradyrhizobium sp. 137 | reverse complement strand
GGAATCGACGCGGGAGATGTCCTGGATCGGCACCGGCTCGATGACGTCGACTTCGCCCGAGAGCAGCGCGGCAACGCGGGTGGCGTCGGAGGCGATCGGGGTGAAGGTGATCTCCTTCAGGTTACCTTCCATCTTGCCCCAGTAATTGGGGTTGGCCTTGAACACCGTCTTCACGCCTGGCTGATGTTCGATGATGAACGGACCGATACCATTCTCGTGTAGCGAGGCGTAGCTCGGCGAGGTCGCGGACACCGGCGTCGGCTCGACGGCCTTGTTCTCCTCCGCCCATTTCTTGTCCAGAATGTACCAGACATCCCATGCCGATTCAGGATGGGATTGGGCAAGGGCAGGATGAAATCGACAGTGTACGCCGCATCGAGATGGCGCGGACACCGCACACTTCCAGGCCGTGAAGGAGCTTGCGAGCTTCGACTTCGAGGCGCAGCCGTCGATCGATCCAAAGCAGATCCGTGACCTGGCCGCGTCACGATAGATCGCCAACGGCGAGAACGTACTGCTGCTCGGGCCGCCCGGCGTCGGTAAGACGCACCTGTCCATTGCACTCGGGCGAGAGGCAATCCTGGCCGGGTATACGGTGCAGTTCACCACGGCGACGACGCTGGTCGCTGGCCTCGCCAAGGCGCACGGCGAGCGACGCCTGGACGAGAAACTGCTCGCGCTGTCGAAGCCAAAGCTGCTGATCGTCGTCGAACTCGGCTACCTGCCGCTGGAGCCCGAGGCGGCGCATCTGTTCTTCCAGCTAGTTAGGTTAGCCGCCGCTACGAAACCGGCGCCATGCTGATCACGTCGAACCGCAGCGTTGCCGATGGGGCACCCTGTTCGCCGATCCCGTGGTCGCCACCGCGATCCTCGACCGGCTCTTGCACCACAGCCACGTGCTGAACATCCGCGGCGACAGCTACCGGCTCCGCGCCAAGCGCAAGAGCGGCCTCATCAAGACGCCGACCGCCGCTGACGGCCCTCCGGTCGGCTCCGCCTCCCTCCGGCCGCCACCGGCGGAAACAACCTTCAACCGAAATCATAATCGCGATGGTGGGGGGCAGTTCTGCATGACGCAAAGGGGCGCATTGCCTCACTAAAAATGTTACCGGACAACTTCCCTGTCGCGCCTGGGGCGGAGCTGCCGAATCAGTTCGGTGGCGGCTATGGCAGGGAAGATCAGCATGCGCGCAAAGCGCGAGATCACATCAGCGCTGGCCGAGCCTTATCGGGCGGGCGGGCGGCTCGAGAAGGGACGGATCCTAGACGAGCTTTGCGCCGTCAGCGGATGGCATCGCAAGCACGCGATCCGAGCACTGTCAGTGGACGGGGCATCGGGATCGGCCGTGCCGCGGCGGCGAGGCCGGACCTACGGTGTTTCCATTCGCGTTGCACTGATTGTGCTATGGGACGCCTCTGACCGGCTCTGCAGTAAGCGGCTCGTGGCAATGATCCCGTTCTTGCTCCCGCGCTTGAACGGCACGGCAGATTGAAGCTTTCTGCCGATGAGCGGTCGCTGGTTTTGAAGGTGAGCGCGGCGACGATCGACCGCCTGCTGAGCGACGTAAAAATCGCAGCAGCCGGAGGACGCCGACGGCTGGCGGGCTTTTCCAGTGCCGTACGGCGGCAGGTCCCGGTGCGCACATTCAATGACTGGGGATCACCTCCGCCGGGGTACTGCGAAGCGGATCTGGTTGCGCAGGGCGGCATGTCCGTATCCGGCGCGTTCATTCAGACGCTAACAATAGTGGATATCGCAACGGGGTGGACCGAATGCTTTCCGCTCGTCGTGCGTGAAGCAGCTCTTGTGGTCGAGGCTCTCGAGCGCGCGCAGAACCTATTTCCCTGGCCCGTTCGCGGGCTCGATTTTGACAACGACAGCGCCTTCATGAACGACACGGTCGTGTCGTGGTGCCGCTCTCACGATGTTGAAGTCACTCTTCCAGGGCCTACAAGAAGAACGATCAGGCATTCGTTGAACAAAAGAACGGAGCTATCGTTCGCCGCCTGGTGGGCTACGGGCGGTTTGAAAGGCCTTGATGCCGCTCGCTCATTAGCTCGCCTGTTTGCGGCGGCACGGCTGCACATCAATTTCTTCCAGCCATCGTTTAAGCTGAAGGAGAAGCACCGCGAAGGTGCCAAGGTGATCAAACGCTATCTTCCTCCCGCTACGCCGTACGAAAGAGCATTGGTCCACCCGAGTCTCAATGATGCATTTAAACGTAGGCTGCGGGAGATTTACCGCATGCTTGATCCGGTGGCATTGCTGGCACAGATGCGGGACGCTCAAATGACCTGGGCAAGCGCGTTGATCAGCGGGCTGGAAAGCCAGCGATGATTATCGAGCCGGTGCAAAGCGACTTGGCGGCCTTTGCCCGAGAGCTCGGCGATGGTTGGAAAGAGGGTGAGCAGCGGGGCATTCATCGGCGCCGTTATGTGCGGCGCAAGCCTGTGCCACGTCGGCCATCGATGCTCGACCCCTACATTCCCATCATCGAGGGATGGCTCGCCGCGGCTCCGCACTTGTCCGCGGTCGATCTTCTCTCCCGGCTCGAAGCGCATGCGCCCGGTCGGTTCAGCGGCCATCAGCGGCGTACGGTGCAGCGATTGGTGAAGAATTGGCGATCAAAGCCCGCTCGACAACTCATCAGCAGCACAGAAATCACACTATCGGTTCAACCTTCGTGTCTTAGTATCTAATCCCGACAGGTTCTTTCGCCGAATCACCGCAAGCCGCTCGCTCGCTACGGCGCTCTGGAGGGCGCGCTTCGCGAGCGGCTTGCTCGAACTCGCGGCAGCTGATTCGGGAGAGACACTAGGGTGCGTTTCGGTAACATTGTCATCTGAGGCAATATGAGGGGGCAGTTCCGAATGGCGTTTGACAGGCGCGCCGCATCGACACAGTCCCAACGAGCGCTGAATTCACCGATCCGGCCCGTCATATTCCGCCCAACAATCGGTCGTCTCGTACACCCTCACGCTCGAGAGTTGCGCAAGGCGCGGTTTCGCGTGCTGCCAGATCCAGATGGCGATATTTTCCACCGTCGGATTTTCCAGTCCCGGGACTTCGTTCAGGCAATGGTGATCGAGCTTCTTTAGAAGAAGACCGAACGCTTCTTCCATGTTGAAGAAATCCATTACGAACCCGGTGTGCGGATCGACGGGCCCGTTCAGCACGACCTCGACGCGATAGGAATGACCGTGCGTCCGATGACACGATGTGTCTGCGGGACGTTTGGAAGTCGGTGCGCTGCCTCGAACTTAAATACCTGAGATATTTTCATCTGATGCCGGGATGTTTGTGGGATTGCACGCTGATTCGACATTTCCGATGAGCGAGGCATTACGCGACGGCTTGCCGCATGTGGTCGACGGCGTCAGGGCCGTCTCGTGGGCCGAAGCAGAAATCGTCCGAGCTCCCTCTCATCGAACCGCCGGCATAGCTTCCGGCTGCGGCTACACGAATTTTGAGTTCGTGTCCGCGAGTGATGGCCAGCGCGGCGCGATTTGCTGACGCAAATCCAGTTACCACGCCGGCCGGGACCAGCAGCCTGCCGTTCGTCTCGATCGCGACAAGGAACCCGAGATCATGGAGCGCTTGCATGAGTCGTCGCCGAACCACAACTGTGGTTCTGGCACGTTCCTTGCGTGTGCCATGCAGACGATGGAGCGTCTACTACAAGATCCGGTAGATGCCAAAGCCAACTTGTCGCCCTAGGGTCCGGCCGCGTTCCCCGCCGATCATCATCGAGGAAAAGAAATGAACGCAACCCATGAGAAGTCAACAAAGGGCAGAACGGCACAATATGACTGGCAGAACCTGGGTGGCTACCCACGAACACCTCAATCAGGATCCTCGTTGTTCTGACTTAAGAGCCGCAGAAGGCTACGATTGGCGGAGGCGTATGCCTAGGGGAAAATCGACCAACGCAAAAATCAGCTTGTGAAACGTCAAATGGATCCACGCGATCACGGCGATCGAGTAAACTTATGTACCACTGTGCAAGAGCAGCTCCGGCGAGGGTTGCGCTGAGTACGCGATCAGCGAATTTGGAGAAGCTCGCGACACGTTCATCCATGAATGAGCCGGATACAGAATTCGCGCTCGAGGGCGAGCGAAATTTGATGCCACAGAAGAAACAGCACATCGATCTATCGGACCCGAATCTCTCAAGCCTTATCCTGCGGCTCGCCATTCCATCTGTTGTTGGGTTATCGATCCATGCGTTACAGCAGGTCGTCAATGCGATCTTTGTTGGCGCACTTGGCGCGCAGGCGATCGCAGCTGTGAGCATGACCTTGCCGATCATGGTCCTGCTCGCGGCAGCCGGACAGGGGATCGGTGTTGGAACGGCGTCCTTCATATCTCGTCATCTGGGCGCTCGTGAGTACCTAGAGGCGAGTCGAGGCGCAAGTACAGCTCTCGCGCTCACCGCTCCGACTGGTATCATAGTTACTGTCGCTCTGCTTCCAAGTCTGCCAGCGATATTCGCAACCCTCGGAGCGACTCCAACCATCATGCCCGTGGCGCTCGACTACGCGGGAACGCTTTTGTTCGGGAACACCCTGATGCTTCTAAACATCGTCAGCGGATTCATTGTCAGAGCCGAAGGCGATACGCGATTCAGCATGTGGGCAATGCTTACCGGGTTTCTACTGAACGCTGTGCTTGACCCCGTCTTCATATTCTTGTTTGACCTTGGTGTGCGTGGCGCAGCCCTCGCCACGCTGGTATCGCAGATCGCTGCTATTGGACTCTATATCGCGTATTTTACGAAGCTTGGCGGGACAGTTCTCGTCAGGATATCTCACATATCATTGCGAGCAGATCGCATCAGACAGCTCGTGTCGGTGGGCGCGCCAGCGACAATGACGAGTATCTTATCGGCACTTGCGGTTATGCTCTTGTACGGAGCTGCTGCACCGTTCGGCGATGATTCCATCGCCGCAGTTGGAATAGCTGTGCGAATCTTGATGGTCGGCGCACTGCCTATCACCGGGTTCTGCATAGGCGCTCAAGCTGTCCTGGGTTTCGGTTGGGGCGCACACGACTATGTTCGTATTCTGAAGGCTGCGAAGTTCATGCTCTTCGTGACGGTCGCATTCTCCATCGCGTATTCTGCGGCCGTTGTGGTTTTTGCAAGGCCTTTGGTGACCCTATTTAGCGATAACGAGAATGTCGCGGAAATAGCCGTCTCGTCCTGCATCGTGTTTCATCTCTTCTTTGGACTGTTTGGGGTTCAGAGTTTCGTGACAGCAATGCTCCAGGCGTTTGGGAGAGCACGCCTCAGTGCAATTGTGGCCCTGGCGAGGCAGGGCTATCTCTTCATACCGGCCGTACTGTTATTCCCGGTGGTTGCGGGTTTCGATGGACTGTTAGCTAGTCAAGCAATCGCTGAGCTGGGCGCCGGAATGATCGCTCTGTTCGTCATGTTCCACCAGTTCGGTGAGCTCAGACGAGCGCTCCAGCACCGTGGTTCAAAAGCGATCGGGATAGCGGGTTGACCTTAGAACGGATGTCATCGAGCCCAGAGCATTGGGCGCAAGCCTCCTGACAAGCTCGCGGCAAGATGCGCTGCCAGTGGGCGCGGATTTTGCGGGCTCGCGGGCGTGCGATCGGCACAGTTCTTTCCAGCGGTGCTCCTCGCACTCGCGGATCGCACCGGCTCGCCTAGCGGAGGGATCGGGCAGTTCGGCGAGCGATAGCCGATGTGCTTTCGCTCGCCAGGCGGGGTGCCTTTTTGCGAGCTCGGTTGGCGGGGCGGCAAGGGCTCTACGCGCGAAAGGCTCGCTTTAGCAGAGTGGGTGGTTTCTGCGCTTATGCAGGTTTGTCTCTTAACCCGGGTCTTTGGAGCTGACTTGAATGCCGCCGCTATGGGTCGACACTTCGCAGGATGCTCTTGAATTTTCGCCTGCCACGATTCGCTGTTGGGCCGTCGTGGCCGCCTCGGTCAATCTCGCTTTCATCGCATTGGTCATATTTTTGGCGTGACCGCGAGACGCAATCTTGCTGATTGGATTAGTTGTCTCCACATCTGAAACGCGCAACACGCACTAGGGAGCTCGGTGCTCTGAAGCACAAGCAGTCCGATGTTTCATATCCAGTCTCAGGAGCTATCGTGACTGTCTACACTGGGCCAGTGTTTGAGATGGCCGTAAAGCAATTCGAACTGATCGCGAATTATCTGGGGATACCAGACGACGTCAGACCCGCCTGCTGATGCCCGAAGCGATCTGTCACGGTGTCGTGCCCAATTCACCGTGATGACGGCACAACGGCGGTTTTTGAAGGCTCTCGGGTGCAGCACCTTACACTTGGCCCTACTAAAGGGGCACCAGATTCGGGCCAACCGTCGACCTTGGCGAAGTTGCAGCGCTCGCGATCTGGATGAGCTGGAAGTGTGCCCTGGTCGGATTGCCATATGGCGGCGCCAAGGGCGGAATTAACGTCGACCCTTCTAGCTTGTCGAACCGTGAGCTTCAGACTCTGTCGCGCCGGTATATGCGTATGTGCTGGAAATGATCCCGTTTCCCGAAGACCATCGCACTGCGATTGGTAATGATGACGGGACCAACGTAAACCTCGTGCCGAAGAGAGTTCGAGGCTCTGCAGGCACTCCGTAAGGTGTGTAGCGTCAAGTTGCTGACATTTGTCTCGAGACTGACAGTCTGCGCTGCTATCGTCCGACAGGACGTTGCGCTTCGAACAGTTGTCCCATCGCCCCTCAATACGCGGAACGGGCGTTAATGTAGGGCATTCAACTCCGCATCGTTCAGCGCGGTGATCGAGGAAGCGCTGCTTGGCGTCATCTGTCCCGGGGCGATCGCCGCTGCAATCGCGGCCGCCAAGATCAGGTGCGTGATGCTCTCCGCCGACATCATCCAGCCCGTGCGCCAACTGGTGCTGATCGCCAGCGACGATCTCATTGCCGGCCTCCTCAATCGCAATGGCCTCAACACCGGCAACGGCAATCGCGTACCCGCGAGCGCGTCACATCAATGCGCTCAAACAACCACATCCCGGTGTTTAAGCCTGCCGATGGCGGAGTAGTGTGGTCGCCGCCGGGCCGTGTCCCCGTTGGTCTGCTTCACCGGCAGATCGAAATTGTACTCGTGGGGCCAGCAAAGCGTCTGTCGCGCGCCGCCCAGTTCCTCGACCTTGTCGAACACCATCTTGATCGCTTCCTGGACACGCCGATCCGGGTCTTTCACATAGCGGTCGCCGGCCTTCATGAAGCCGACGGGCGCTGCCACAACCAACTCGCCCGCGGCGCGCCTTCTATTAGCGTGCCGAGAGCGAGGGCTGGCGCAACAGATCCGGTTCGTACTCGTTGAGGCTGCCCTTGAGCCCGAGCAGCAGGCGGTCGTTTCCATGCGTCGATGCGTAGATGGTCTCCTGATCGACCAGAACCGGTATCAACCACGCGGCACATCTCGATGAGTTGCTGCCAATCCCGACTGAAGATCGTCATCGAGCGCGTGCAGGATTGCGAGCGAAGCACGAGACCTCGAGGGCGCAAACCGCACCAACTTACCAAGGAAAACTGCGCTCAGGAGAGGCCCTTGCGGCACCCGCTGAGCTGTGCGTCATAAACGGAACGCTGCCATTGTAGCTCAGCGCTCGCTTGCAGGCAGCAGACCGATCAGCGCTTTAGCCTCGGACTTCAGAACTACAATCGCAGCCTTCCGAGCATCTGCATCAAAGCGCGTCCGAATGGCGGAGACCGAGAGGGCGCCGCGCAATTGGCCATGAACGTCGATCACAGGCACAGCTGCGGCCGCGACCTCAGGATCCCGCTCGCCGATCGAGACGTAGGAGCCACGATCTCTGACCTTCTTTCCATCGGCTGATGCAGAATCGCGGTAGGCGGTAAGAACACGGCCGGCAGCGCCGCGGTCAATCGGCAATCGCTGACCCTCTTCGAGGTGATGCCGGACCGAACGCGGAGAATTGACGCGATAAAGGCAGATGCGCTCGTCGCCGTCCGCGATGTAGAAGGATGCAGTCTCTCCGGTTGCCTCGACCAGACGATGGAGCGAGGGTCTGATCAGGTCACCGAGGTCGAGCCCGCGCTGATAGAGCGCCCCAAGGCGCCATAGCTCCGGTCCGGGTCGAAATAGCCGGTCCGTACCCCGCACCAGGAAGCCATCCGCCTCCAGAGATACGGCAAGGCGAAGGACTGTGCTCTTGTACAGGTCAGTCGCATCCGCAATCTCCGTCAGCGTCATCGCGGCGCGCTCCGGGTCGAACGCCTTAAGGATTGCCAGTGCCCGCGCGACCGCATCAACCCCTGTTCTTACCATCGATACCTCTGGTTCTGCTGTGCAGAACCAATAGTCAGAATGACGCCAGGAGTCCAGCCAGCTAGCGCGAGGGCCATTCTGCACATCAGAATACGATTGACTCCTCGTGAGAACGCGAGCTACTCGGTTCCAGGTGCCAGAACAAGTTCTATGGAGCGAAACAATGGGGCGGCCGGGACTTGCCGTGGACTTGCACGACGTCATGATTCGCTTTGGCGACTTCACGGCCGTCAAAAGCATGAACCTCCAGGTGGCCGAGACTGAATTCGTTGCAGTGGTGGGGCCGACCGGCTGCGGAAAATCCACCATTCTCAACACTGTCACCGGACTGCTGAAGCCCGCCGCCGGCGACGTTCGCATTTTCGGCAAGTCTCTTACGGGCCTGAACGGTCAGTCCGGCTACATGCTTCAACAGGAAGGGCTGCTGCCCTGGAAGACCGCCCAAGACAATGTCGGCCTCGGGCTCGTCTTTCAGGGCAGCTCGATCGCGAAAGCGCGCGAGCAGGCACGGCCCTGGCTCGCCAAGGTCGGATTGAAGGGACTCGAGGAGCGCTATCCGCATCAATTGTCCGGCGGCCAGCGCAAGCGCGTTGCGATGGCACAAACGCTGATCATGGAGCCCAAAATCGTTCTCATGGACGAGCCGTTCTCCGCGCTGGACGTTCACACACGCCGACTCATGCACCGCATCCTGCTCGACCTCTGGCAGGCGGACCGGCGCTCGCTCATCTTCATCACCCATGATCTCGATGAGGCGATCACGCTAGCGGACCGCGTCGTTGTGATGTCTGCCGGTCCCGCCAGCCGCATGGTTGCCGACGTCAGGATCACGCTGCCTCGTCCGCGCGATGTTTCTGCGCTGCAGACCACCGACGAATTCGTCGCGCTCTATCGTGAAATCTGGTCGCTGCTCGGCGCCGAAGTGGAGAAAAGCTATGTCACGCAGGGGTAGGGTCGCTCTCACGCAGTTCGCCATCCTCCTTGGCCTAATCCTGATCTGGGAATTGGGCGTGTGGGCCGGACTGATCGATCCCTTCTTCTTTCCGGCACCGTCGACACTTGTCGTAAGGATCGGGGAGTGGATGTCGATGGCGGACTTTTGGACCGATATTGGCATAACATTGCTGGAGACGGTCCTGTCGTTCCTGGCTGGCATCGGGATCGGCACAGCACTTGGTATCTGGCTGGGCTTAAGCCCGTTTGCTGCCGAAGTCGTTCAGCCCTTTATCAAGATGTTCAATGCAATCCCGCGGATCTTGCTTGGACCGATTTTCGTCATCTGGTTCGGATTGGGCCTCACCTCCAAGGTTGCGCTCGGCGTCACGCTGGTTCTATTCGTCGCATTCTTCAACACCTTCCAGGGCGTCCGCGAGGTCAATCCGGTCGTGCTGGCGAATGCCCGCCTGCTACGTGCATCGAAGTCGTCCCTGCTACGGCACGTCTACCTGCCGTCCGCCACGACCTGGATTTTGTCGAGCCTGCGGGTGTCAGTCGGCATGGCCGTGATGGGAGCCGTGGTCGCCGAATATCTCGGCTCGTCCGCAGGATTGGGGCACTTAATTGCGCAGGCCGAAGGCGTCCTCGATGCGACCGGAGTGTTCGCAGGAATTGTCGTTCTCGCCGCCTTCGTCGTTGTCCTCGATGCCATCGTCGACTGCGCGGAAAAGCGGCTCCTGGTCTGGCGGCCGGCGCCTGCGCACGAAAGCTGATCGTACGCTCTCCCATCAATCATGGAGTTTCGCATGCACGTTTCCATAAGACTGACGCCGGTCGTGGCGCTGGCCGCATTCTCGGTCATTTTGGCGCATGCCACCGAGCCCGAGAAAACAAAATTGAAGATCGCCGTGGGGTCACAGATCCTCAACTATATGCCTGTCGAACTTGGAGTGAAGCTTGGCTCCTTTAAGGAAGAAGGCCTTGACGTTACCGTCGAGAACTTCCAGGCCGGTGGCTCAAAGGCTCTGCAGGCCCTGATCGGCGGCTCCGTCGACGGGACTATCGGCTTTTACGATCACACCATTCAGATGCAGGCGCAGGGTAAACAAATTTCCTGCGTGTTCCTGCTGAACGACATTCCCGGCGTCCTGCTCGGTGTCCGCAGCGACCTCGCCGACAAGGTCAGAACCGCCGCCGACCTGAAGGGTCTCAGGCTCGGGATCACGGCGCCGGGGTCATCGACGGAGACTATGGCGCGTTACTACATCAAGAAATCAGGATTGGGTCCACGCGATGTCAACATCATTGCCGTCGGCAGCGGCGCACCGGGCATGGTGGCGCTTGAGGCCATGAACGTCGATGCCCTGGTCTATTTCGATCCCATCGCGACGCTTCTCGCGCGCAAGAAGAGCGCGACAGCGCTGTTCGATGCGCGCACGATCGAAGGCTCAAAGCAGGCCTTCGGCGGATCCTATCCGACCGCGTGTCTCTACCTTCAGCAGTCCTTCATCGATAAAAATCCCGAAACGGTCCAGCGCCTGGTCAACGCCTTGCTCAAAACTCACCGCTGGATCAACGCAACGCCGACGGAGCAGCTCGTCGATACGATTCCTCCTGGTTACAAGACTGACAATCGCGAGGTGAATATCGAAATCATGAACGCATCGAAAGCGCTCTTCTCGCCGACCGGGCAGATGGACATTGAGGCGGCCAAGGTCCCGCTGGCTGTCCTGAGCGACTCTGATCCGAAAATCGCTGCCGCAAAGATCGACTTGAACAAAACCTTCACCAATCGCTTCGCGGAACGCGCCGCTCAACAACTGAAATAGCTGCTCGCAGACCAAGCCCTCACCATCGGATCACCTAAGGAAGGCTTCTTCAGATGTCTCTGCCGCTCACCGGCATCCGCGTCCTGGACCTGTCGAACGTGTTGGCCGGTCCGTTCTGCGGTTATCATCTCGCGCGTCTTGGCGCGGAGGTCATCAAAGTCGAAAATCCGAACGGCGGCGACCTCGCGCGGCGCCTCGGCGCCGATCCGCAAAGGGCAGAGCGCCTGCAGGGCCTCTCTTTTGTCGCGGTGAACGCCGGCAAGCAATCCGTGGCGCTGGACTTGAAGTCGGAATCGGGCCGCGAGGTATTCTTGCGGCTCGTCAAGGAAGCAGATGTGGTGCTCGAAAACTTCCGGCCGAGGGTGATGGAACGGCTTAGCCTAGGCTTTGATGTGCTCAGCAGGCAGAACCCGCGTCTGGTGTACTGCGCGATCTCCGGCTTTGGGCAGAGCGGGCCGTGGTCCGCCCGTCCTGCCTATGACCAGATCGTTCAGGGTCTGTCTGGTGCCATGAGCGTCACTGGCGATATGGCCTCGGCTCCCCTGCGCACGGGCTTTCCGATCTCCGACACGATTGCGGGACTGACTGCTGCCTTTGCCATCGCCGCGGCTCTGGTCGACCAGCGGCATAGCGGCCGCGGTCGGTTCATTGACGTGTCCCTGCTCGAAGCCACCGTCGCAGCGATGGGATGGGTCGTCTCCAACCACCTGAACGCTGGTGTCGAGCCGCAACCCATCGGCAACGAGAACTTCACCGCGGCTCCCTCCGGCACGTTCCGCACCGCAACAGGCCCGCTGAACATTTCCGCCAACGAGCAGAAGCAGTACCAAGCCCTATGCGACCTGATTGGCCGACCGGACCTGAAGACGGATCCACGCTTTGCTGGGCGCGAGATGCGCAAGGTCAATCGCGCAGCGCTGAACACGGAGTTGAACAAGGCGTTGGGTTGCAAGCCCGCTGACGAATGGGAGGCCCAAATGAATCTGGCTGGAGTCCCCGCAGGCTGCGTGCTGACGGTCTCGCAAGTTTTGCAGCAGCCACAGCTCCTCGAGCGCGGATTCGTCGAGACTTTGGCCCCAGAACAAGACGGTGCGCAGCCGTTACGAATCACGCGGCCGGGGTTCCGGCTGGATGAGGAGTTTTCGGTGCCTTCACCACCTGCGACGCTCGGAGCAGACACCGAGCGATGGTTGCAGCGGCTCGGCTATTCGTATGCGGAGGTCGAGCAACTGGTCTCAAGCCGGGCCGTCGGGACACCAAAGCAAGGAGGGGCTGATTTCCTGCCCGTCCGCGTGGCCGCGGACGGACCAATATCATGATATTCGACGGCTTGCGGCGGTTGGCAATCGGCAGGTTGAAGGGGCGGAACCGGAGATGAGCGAAGAAGAATTGCGACAGCAAGCGGCCCGTTGGTGGCGAACCTCCATCTGCGACATCGCGCCCGGTCGCATCGCCTATCGGGGTTATCCAATCGAAGATTTGATCGGCCGGATTTCCTTTCCCGCCATGATCTGGCTGATGTTGCGCGGCGATCTGCCGACGCCAGCGCAGGAGCGGCTGCTGCAAGCTGCGCTGGTCGCGTCCGTTGACCACGGTCCGCACGCGCCCTCCATCGCAATTGCGCAAATGGCGGTGAGCTGCGGGCTGCCCCTGAACGGTGCGATGGCCTCCGCGATCAATACACTCGATGACGTGCACGGCGGAGCAGGGGAGCAGGCGGTCGAACTCTACGAAGATGTGCTGCGGAGGCGCGATGGCCTAGAGATCGGCGAGGCCGCGGCCGCCGCAATCGACCATTTCACCGCAAGGCGCGGCAAATATCTGCCCGGCTTCGGCCACCGGTTTCATCCGGTCGACCCGCGCGCGGCACCGCTATTGGCGCTGGTGGATGAGGCAGGTGCTGAGGGCAGTGTCAGCGGCGACTATGCCAAGGCCGCCCGCGCGATCGAGCGCGTGATGCAGCAGCGCAACGGCAAACTCATCCCAGTGAACATTGATGGCGCGACCGCGGTCATTTATGGCGAGCTCGGCTTCGCGCCTCCGCTGGCGCGCGGCGTCTTCTGCCTGTCGCGCGCGGTCGGAATCCTGGCCCACGCCTGGGAACAGACCAGGCGCAAGGATCGTAACAAGGGGCCGATGCCCAAGCAGTTTGGCTACAAATATGAGGGACAGCGGCGCCGCACGCTGGGAGGCGCGTCATGATGTATCTCGACAAGCCGCCTCAGCTGGTTGAAACCCGCGTGTTCTCGTCGATGCCGGCGGAATTTCGTCGCCCTGGTGTTTCCTCGAAATGGGCGGATGCCAACCGTGGGGCGATCCGGTGGATTGTTTCATCGAGGGGCCGTCGTTCGACAAGTCCGGGAATCTCTACGTCGTCGATATCCCCTTCGGCCGCATTTTCCGGATTTCGTGCGACGGCATCTGGTCTCTGATAATCGAATATGACGGCTGGCCGAATGGTCTGAAGATCGCACCTGATGGCCGGGTGCTGGTGGCCGATTACATGAATGGCCTCATGGAGCTCGATCCGCAGCGGGATACTATCAGCCTGCTTCTGGGGCACCGCGATTCCGAGTCCTTCAGAGGCTGCAACGACCTGCATATCGCGACCAGCGGCGACATCTATTTCACCGATCAGGGGCAAACTGGATTGCACGATCCGACCGGCCGGGTGTTCCGACTGTGTTCTGACGGCCGGCTCGATTGCCTGATTTCGAACGGGTCAAGCCCGAACGGGCTGGTGCTCAGTCCCGACGAGGCCGTGTTGCTCGTTGCAATGACGCGCGACAACAGTATCTGGCGCGTGCCGCTGATGCGTGACGGCGGGGTTGGGAAGGTGGGATTCAGCTTATTCTTCGGGACCGGGGTCCTGACGGGCTGACGATGGATCAAAAAGGGCGGCTCTTTATCGCGCGCGCTTCCCTCGGCCACGTCTTCGTCATGGCGCCGAACGGCGAAACGATCCCCCGCATCAAGTCCTGCGCTGGGGCGACCTGCACGAACCTCGTATTGGAGGCGGCAAACGGCACATTGCTCATTACGGAATCCTCTACCGGATCAGTGTTGAGGGCTGATCTCGCTCACTTTCCTTGAACGTTCGCCAGCAGGAGTGACAAGGTGGTACCGAATCCTTTTACGCGACGGTCCACCGTATCGAGATGCAGGAAGGAGCCCGGTAGATGATTGGCTTGCCAGTTGCCGAGGCATTGTACTTGGCGACGAATGGATCGCATTTGTGTGCGGTGATCCGAAACTAGCGTCAGTAAGTCGCATTGTGTGGGAAGCACGAAAGAACGACTCGGCTATCGTTTGTAAGGCTGGGTCTGGCTTCGCCCGCAACGGGCCATCGCCGACCTGGCTCCGCGCCTTTTAGCCGGGCAGGTTTCGGCTCGCGGTCCACGAGCCTTGAGAAGACCATGGTATCGCTTCGCACCATGAAGAACGATTTGATGGCTGATACCCGCCAAGAAGGTCGAAGAGGTAATCCGCTCGCAGTAGGAGTAAGCACCGCATCAGCGTCGAGGTTCTCGATCATCCTCGGCCGCGACGCACTGTCATAGCCTCTTGCGCGCGCGCAATCCTCCAACCCGATAATCCCCTCTCCTCGTAGAAACGGCGTACCCGTTGTAAAGCTGGATAGCCATCGGGGGCAACGCAACCTCAATCATCTGCCAGCCTCGGCGCTTCGCCTCCGAATGTACCGCCTCGAGCAGATGCCGACCGTGGTCAGAGCTTCGGAAGTCGCGAGAAATCCATAGCTCCTGAAGCACATCGTACGCTCCGGCTGCTCTCACGGCCCGTACGGCCGAGGTGGCAGCGACCCCTACAATCTGCCGGGTGGCTTGTTCCTCGATGACAAAAATGAAGCCTCTTCGGGATCCTGAATCAGGCGCAAAGCAGCCTGCTTCGCGCCTTCAAGGCTGAACTCTGGTCCGGGGCCACCTAATTCAGAAAGTAGCTTTTCGACGGCTTCTGCGATCGCGTTCTCATCTCCTGGCACGCTTTGCGCAAAGCCGTGCCCCCGTGGGGCAGGCCTTGCGCTTCAGCGACAACACGAACACCCGTCAGTTAGTCCCTCCAGTCCCTCTTGAGGATATCCATGCTTCAGAAGGATACAGAAAACGCAACTGAGAGCAACTATCAAGCTCGATAGGGAATAGGACGTCCGCACTCGCTATCAGCAACAGAGGTGAGGTAAGTGCAAGCTGTTGCCGTTCTCAGAATCGACTGCGGCTTGACCTGCTGCGAACTCATGATGGACTTCCTTCGATTGGAAAGGAAGTCCACGAGACGGCACATTCGCGCGTGGGCAGGCGGGCCATGAAGATCAAACATTTCGTAAGAGTGATTTCCGATCATCACTCACGAGCGACTCGATTCAGTAGATCTTGCGGCATGGTAATTGCCGTGCCATAGGGCGCATCAGCTCGGCGCGTCCGAAGGTGAGATTCCCCACACTCGTGTGCGTCACTCGTACAAAGTTGCGCGAGGCGGGAGAGGTATCATACGCGTGCGCCCGACAAAATCGTCTGAACAACATCGCGAAAGATTTTGCACGCTAATGCACTATCTTAAGCTTACCTCGAAGAATCGAAAGATAATGGCAAGCACAGCTTGTTTACCTTCCCTCCTCGTTTAAGGGACCGTCACGGAACGGGAGTGGTTGCAATGGAGCATGGGCAGGCCGAACTAGTCGGAGGAAAACCTGTAATCTTCGGACAGCGTAAGGTGCGGCCGCGAGCGTGCGTGGCCGTCGGCAAGCGGCATCTGCGCGCCTTTCTTCGGGATGTGCTGGAGGATATGGGGTTTGTTATCAGCGAATGCGGGACTGCTGACGAGCTGTCTCACGTACTCGGCACGGACTTCCCTGATCTGATCCTGCTCGGCATTGGCTCGGATCGCATCGAGCCTGGACGATTGCTCGAGATACTCGTACGCGAAGGATTTGCAGGCGGAGTGCTGGCGTTCGGCGCCCGCGAGTCGATCATCATGACGGCAGTGCAGCAGGTCGGGGGCGAGTATGGACTTGATATGCTGCCGCCGCTGAGGACGCCGTTTGCAGCCGAGACGCTGCGCGATCGGGTCGCCATGCTCTTGCCCAGAGAGCCGGCGCCCCGTCCCGCGGTCCATGTCGGGGAAGCCTTACACGCTGGCTGGCTTGAGCTCTGGTATGAGCCGAAGTTTGACGCGTGTACCCTCAGCCGCCGCGGCGCCGAGGCGCTTGTGCGAATGCGGCACCCGACCTGGGGCGTTGTTCCACCGGCCTATTTCATCGCGGAGGCTCACGATCCGCATTTTAGGGAGTTGTCGCGGTTCGTGATCGACCGCGCGATCAAGGATTGGCAGTATCTTCTGGAGCAGCAAACTTCGATCGATCTCTCCATCAATCTCCCGGCAGCATTCCTGATTGACCCGCAAGCGGTACGCGATCTCTGTCAGCGCATGCCGTCGCACCCCGCTTTCGGCGGCTTGACGATTGAAATCGATAGCGAGGAAGCGATCCAGAACCTAGATCTCCTGATTGAGGTCGCGCGTGAGGTTCGCTTTCACAACATTGGCCTTGCAATCGACAATGTCGGCGCCAATTGGCCGCAGCTGATGGGGATGGAAAAATTCCCGTTCATGAAATTAAAAGTGGACCGGCAGTACGTCGCCGGTTGCGGAAATGGACCCCTGAAGCGAACGGTGTGCCGCCATATCGTCGATATAGCCAAAGAGTACAGCGTGCGCACCGTCGCCGCAGGTGTGGAGAGCCACGCCGACCTGATCGCTGTGACCGAACTCGGCTTCGACCTTGCGCAGGGCCATCTGTTCGGAAAGGCCATGCCGCTGAAGCAATTTGCACAGTCATCTTTCAGCCCTGTTCCACTTCGTCCAAAATAGTTGCATGAGGAGTGGCTGAGCAGAGCCAGGCAAAGCGTACCAGCGCTCGCCCGCGCCGCCATGCCTACTCGGCACCAGGCATGCGGCTGACTGCAATTAAAGCGGAGTTAACGTTGCAGCCGTGAGCGAGGCTTGCACAAAACCTCCAGTCAGGGTGTGTGACCGGAGGTTTGCCGAGATCCGGCGTAGACGTGCGTCGGCTCGCGGCTTTTAGTCGCGCCGCCGGTTTCGGAATCGTCGAGCGTCGCTTGGCCCCGCGCTGCCATGCCAGACAAACGACGGAAGGTCCCAGCGGTCGAGTCGCGACTGGCTCTCGGAGTAGGGCCTGAGGGCTCGCATAGCTTGAAATTGAGTGGCCCGTTGCTGTCGCAGATGTAGCATGGTCTCAGACCCGGGACAGCACCTTTGGGCAAATTGCCCATCATTGAGCGCGTCTGTCCTTGGCACGGCATTTGAAAGGGATCGCCAATGGCATCGCTCGCCTAAGGAGTCGGAAGGCATGGCTTACAAGATCGTCGCTTCGCAATGCACCGTTTGTGGGGCATGTGAGTTCGAGTGTCCCAACGCGGCGATCAGCCTCAAGCGCGACATTTACGTTATCGATGTCAAAAAGTGCACGGAGTGCGAGGGCCATTCCGACACGCCGCAATGTGCGGTGGTCTGTCCGGTGCCTGACACCTGTGTCCCGTCTAAGACAGCATAAGCAGCCCGCGTCCAGAAGGCTTCACCGCTCGATTTCGCGAACGAAGTAGTAGATGTCGCGCTTGTGGAGGCCGCCGACCGCGTGGGGCGGATCGAGGTCGATCAACATCGTTATGACCTTAAGGCGCCGATCGACTCCGAGAAGCCCTCGAAGGGCTCTGCAGGATATCTAAAGCTACGTCACTTCGAAGCCGAAGAGACGGTCTCGATGCGACGAGATCGGTCCGGAGATCCTGAAGACGTGCGAGAAGCTCGGCATCCGCTTGGCCGTGGTCACCATGCACGCGTGCATGAGCCTAGGGTCATAGCAGGATCCCCGCCGCCCCCGCTCTCGCCGCTTACTCCAGTTTCGCAAGTCAGCGTGCATCCTGAGGTCCGGAACTGTTCCTGCGATGTTGCGCAGGCCAACGTCCAGGCTGCACTACTCGCCAGCGGCGACGGAAACAACGAAGGCGCGCCAAAGTCGCTCAGCACGTAAGTGCTTGGCGCACCGAGGAGATCATCTTGACCAACGCCACGGAGGCGATCGAGCTCGCGGCTCGTCGCGGGGTCCGCCGAACACAGGCAGTCCGACCTGATCATCCGTGCGATCATGGAGCAATCCCGGCCTTGGCAATTCCTAAGGAGCCTCATGGCGCTGTGTTCAAGCGGATGTCGGCCGAGCATGATCGCAACTTCCTCACGGGCGAGTTCGAGAAGCTGCTGACGGAAAAGACCAGGCTTGTCGCGATCACGCAGATGTCGAAGCGCCCAGCGCGTTCGTTCTGCTCGCGTTAGCTCACGACTACGCCAAGAGGGTGTTGAGCGGACGCATTCATAAGCGGAGGCTTCACAGATCCACGCGTTTTTACCAGGCCGGGAGTAAGACCGTTGTGCCCTACCTGGTACAGCTGGCAATCGCTTGGGCAATATCGCGGCAACACTTAGTAGGTTGACGGATCGATCCTCGTGCGTCTAATGCCAGCCGTCGTGGTCTTCGGATTTCGTTTGATCCGGAGCTAAGAGGGAAGCCGGTGCAATGCCGGCGCTGCCCCCGCAACTGTAAGCGGCGAGCCGCTGTCCAACGAAGTCACTGAAGCCATGCGGCTTCGGGAAGGCCGGACAGCAGCGACGACCCGCGAGCCAGGAGACCTGCCTCGACAATATATCGTCCACGGGCGGGGTGTCCCGGTGTGCGCCAACAGCTGTCGCTCACGCGATATTCGCTGCATGCGTCCGCCATGGCCTTTGCCCCAATTATGGGGTCTGATCTATGTCTATTCTTGCGCTTCCCGTTGCCACATTGGGGACGTCACGCATCGGCCCACGACGCGAACTCAAGTTCGCGCTCGAGAGCTACTGGGCGGGAAACTCCAGCGAAGCCGAGCTCCTCGAGGCGGGGAGTGGACTTCGTGCCGCTAATTGGGCACGGCAGAAATCCTGCGGTGTGACGGTCATTCCTTCGAATGACTTCTCGCTCTACGACCAGGTGCTCGATACCAGCGTAATGGTCGGAGCCATTCCCGACGTCTACGGCTGGACCGAAGGTCCTGTGTCGCTCAAGACCTACTTCGCCATGGCACGTGGCGCTCAGGACGGTGATCACACTCAGCATGGGCCAGGCGTAGCCGCACAGGAAATGACGAAGTGGTTCGATACCAACTACCACTACATGGTGCCGGAATTTCACCAGGATCAGATCTTTAAGTATTCCTCTCGAAAGCCGATCGAGGAATATGAGGAGGCAAAAAGCCTCGGCTACCAAACGCGCCCCGTCCTAGTTGGCCCAGTCACTTTCCTGAAGCTCGGCAAAAGCGCAAATCCCGCATTCAATCCGCTGTCGCTGCTTGATAGGCTCCTCCCAGTCTATGTCGATGTGCTCCGCGAACTAGCCTCGTGCGGTGCTGAATGGGTTCAGCTCGACGAGCCATGCCTGGTGATGGACATCGACGAAGCGTCGCGGGCGGCTGTCCGCCGGGCCTATGCTCATTTCGCAAAGGTTGTGCCGGCCCTTAAAATCATGCTGGCCACTTATTTCGGCGCTATCGGCGACAATCTTGAAACAGCCCTTGCCTTGCCCGTTGCCGGGCTTCATGTCGATCTGGTTCGGGCACCCGACCAGTTGGACGCAATTGTCGCCACAGCCCGCAGAGATCTCGTGGTCTCGCTAGGCGTGGTTGATGGTCGCAACGTCTGGCGCTCCAATCTTGCGGCGCTGCTCGACCAACTTGCCCCTTTGGTCAAAAAGCTGGGCAGGGACCGTGTTCAGATTGCTCCTTCCTGCTCGCTGCTTCATGTTCCGATCGACATTGAGCTAGAGACCGATCTCGATCCCAATCTGAAGACGTGGCTGGCGTTCTCAGTTCAGAAGTTCAAGGAACTTTCGATATTGGGCAAAGCGCTGGCCGGCCATGCTGCCGAGGTGGCCGATGAACTTGCGCTTTCCGAGGACGCAGCCGTGACCCGCGAAACATCGCCCGAGATCCACAATGCGAATGTCGCCGGACGAATGGCCGCGATCGACGATAGCATGCGTCGCCGTCGCAGTGCGTTCACCCAGCGTGCCGACGTCCAGCGGGTCGCGTTCGCATTGCCGATGTTTCCAACGACAACCATCGGGTCCTTCCCGCAAACGGTCGACGTCCGGAATGCGCGTGCGGCTCATGCGCGGGGAGCGCTGAATGACGCGCAGTACGAGCAGCTTCTGAAAGCGGAGACAGCCCGTACCGTGCAGTGGCAGGAAGATATCGGCCTGGACGTGCTCGTACACGGTGAGTTCGAGCGCAATGACATGGTTCAATACTTTGCCGAGCAGCTGTTGGGATTCGCTTTCACCAAGCACGGCTGGGTTCAGTCTTATGGGTCGCGGTACGTTCGTCCGCCTATCCTGTTCGGAGATGTCTCCCGGCCGAAGCCGATGACCGTTGAATGGTGGCGCTTCGCGCAGTCTCTGACCAAGAAACCCGTCAAGGCTATGCTGACCGGACCGGTGACGATCCTGAACTGGTCGTTTGTCCGCGACGACATCTCGCGGAGCGAGACATGCCGTCAGATCGCTCTTGCGATCCGAGATGAGGTGATCGATCTTGAGGCGGCTGGAGCGACCATGATCCAGATCGACGAGGCTGCGTTGCGGGAGGGATTGCCGCTACGCAAATCGCAGTGGAGGAACTATCTCGATTGGGCAGTGGACAGCTTCCGCGTTTGCTCGTCCGCTGTCGCCGACGGAACTCAGATCCATACCCACATGTGCTATTCCGAGTTCAACGAAATCATCGATGCGATCGCAGCAATGGATGCTGACGTCATTTCAATCGAGACGTCCCGTTCTAAGATGGAATTGCTCGAGGCCTTCAAGAGCTACAAATATCCCAATGAGATCGGGCCCGGCGTCTATGACATTCATTCACCGCGCATTCCCGCAGCGGCGGAAATCAAGCAGCTGATTGTGTTGGCGCGGCAGCGAGTTTCCGATCGGCAGCTCTGGATCAATCCCGACTGCGGACTGAAAACTCGAAGCTGGGAGGAGGTGCGTCCCGCGCTCGTCAATATGGTGGCCGCCGCACGCGAGTTGCGGGCTGAGCCATGATGGTGCGGAGCGTTTCGCCAACGCGTTTGTGAATAAGATGCACGCGCTTTGGGGGCTTACGATGTGCTTGCGAGCTCCCAAAGTTCCCAGTGCCTGGGAATGCCGGCCGGCGCCGGCGGAGGCCGTCGCATACAGCCGGCGACAAGCTCGGTTCTCGATCCGACGGCGGACAGCATGCCGGCGATGCCCGATCAGGTCACATATTCCGAACATTATCGCCCGACGCGAAGCACAGCGCTATTTTTCATTTATCCATCGCGTGTGCGTCCCATCACAACAATCTATTTTACGGTCCTTACGGAACGTCATACGAAATTCACGCCCTGGCACTCCCTTCGGGAGAGGTAATCGAGCGTTGTTGGTTTTGGGGACCTGCCAAATGCTGCTGCGCGACGGCAAACTGCCGCTTGTGTTTCAGGGCACCCGGTTGCGCGCAGGATCCCAGCTCGATCAAGGCACTGCCGTCCCAACCGGACAGCGGGCGAGTGGTGGAAAGTCGTGAAGTTTCCGACAGGGGCGGAAGGCAAACGGCTCCAGATTTCACGCGGAGTGATATCCGTTCCTCCTTGTTTGACGGCGAATGCCCTCGCCGAAAATCGATCGCCGGTAAGTCCTCCCTACCGGCGAAAGCTGGTGCGATGCGCAAAGCAGCGTCCTTCCTGCGTGACTTTCGCCCGGCCTCCGGAGGAGGCCGGTTTTTTTGGTGCGCCAGGCATGGCGCGGACCGCCGTGACTGGCGCGATTCGGCCGGAGTGCTGTCCGTTCGATGACTTGGAGGTCAGAGTCCTTCCTGGGCATCATCAACTTCTTGATGTGCAGCAATTCAAAGAAGTTATGCTCTTTCAGAGTGTTGCGCTGGCTCCGACTGTGTAACAATGGGGTGTAACATTGCTGTTCAGGGTTGTTCGGCCGATGCGCCGGACGGGTCTCGCTTTCCTGCGGGCATTTAGCTGGCTATTCCGCTCGGTGATGATTTCGTTTTTGTGACGCCTAGCGAGAGCGCAGGCCGTTCGATTTCCCCTCCGCACCCCGGACAGAGCCCCCCGAAGCGAAGTCGCGCATGGAGTCGCCGTGGCCAATCTAGAGGGTGTTTGGCAGGCCGTCCGCGATGACGCTCCCATGCATCCGACCCACCGCCAGGCGACAGCCTTAGCAGGCGAACTCTAGCGTCTGGGCGGACAGCGAGAGCCGCGCCCGGAGTGTCGCCATGGTTCACGCGCCCGGTGTCGGCTGGACGCCGGACACTGAGAGTCACGAGGAGCAGGAAGCTCACTGGACGGCCGTAACGGAGATGTGGGAGAGGGTCGGCCAAACAATTAGAGAAGCTGCTCGGGCCCATCGTGGACCGCCTCTTGCTGACCAAGGGCATCCGCGGCGTGGACAGCGAATCGCGCGCTCTCTTGCTCACCGCCTTTTGATGGCGCTGAGGGACGCGTTCGCAAGCCGGCACCGCAACGCTGGCGGAGACTATTCGTCCGACCCCAAGGCCGGCCTTTGGCGCCCGTGGAAGCGACCACGGACACGTGCCAAGCGCTTGATGCAACGTGGGCTCGATCCGGGGTGGGCATGGCGGTCGACCTTCAACAGCCGCGGCCCATGGTGGAATGCCGGGGCCAGCCACATGAACGATGCTTATCGCACCGCCTTCTTCGTGCACCTCTCTGCTGTTCCTCATTGGACTGCACCGCCATGTCAATCGTGCTTGACGAACCGCCGTATACGGGTCCGTACGTACGGTGGTGTGGGAGGGGGAGGCCGCGAGGCTTCCTCCTACCCGATCGCTTGGTTATGAGTGACAGCACGGGATCATTCATTTTAACGTCATTGCGGGACGCCGGGTTCTTGCGCCGCATCTGTTCTCATTCGGCAAGACATGAGGCCGGTGCTGTTAATCCTACCTGTCTATTGAAGGCTTTGGCGTCGTGTTCGTACGGGTGGGTAGTATTGGATACTCGATCTTAGGTAGCCGCCCGGTAAGCGAATTCAGAAACGCCACAATGTCGTTTTCTTCCCCGTCGCTAAGCTTGGCGCCGAGCTGGATTTCACTCATCAGGGCAACAGCTTGCTTCAGGCTCCAAACCTGGCCCGAATGGAAGTAAGGGGCTCGCAAAGCAACGTTCCGCAACGGCGCCGCGCGGAAGACATATTCGTCGCCAACCGCCTTGGTGACCGCGAATCGGCCCTTATCGGCTTGCGGAAGCAGGGTTGCGTCCGGCTTCTTCATCACGCCGAACTGGAAGTAGGCCTGTCCACCGACATTGATTCCATTGTGGCAAGAGGAGCATCCCTTCTCCATAAACAGCGCCAACCCTGACTTCTGCTGATCATCGAGAGCGTGTGTATTGCCCTCCAAATACTGATCGAACGGGGCCGCAGGTGTGATGAGGGTGGCTTCAAAAGCCTCGATTGCCTTCGCAAAGTTTTCAAAGCTGACCGGGCTCGCCTCGTTCGGGAAAGCATTTTTGAACAAGACGACATAACTGGCCATTGAGTTCAAAGTGTCGAGCACATGATCCGGAGTCGCATTCATTTCGGCACTCGCCTGCACAGGGCCAGTTGCTTGCGCCTTGAGGTCCGCGGCGCGTCCGTCCCAGAATTGCGCCGCATTGAACACCGCGTTGTAGACGGTTGGGGCCCGACGTAGGCCGACCTTCCAGCCGTGACCGACTGAGGTCGGACCGGCATCGACTCCGCCGCTGCCGAGATTGTGGCACGTATTGCAGCTAATGATCTCGCTTGCCGATAGCCGCGGATCGAAGAACAGAATCTTGCCAAGCTCGACCTTTTCATGCGTGACTGGATTGTCCTTTACCGCAGGAATGACTGAGGGGATCGGATGGAAGATCTGCCTGGCGGTTCTCATCAGATCATCGTCGGCGCTAGCTCCTGACGACATCAGCAGCCCAATCGCCAAAACAGATGCTTCAGCGACAAGCCGAAGCTCCCGGATCGATTTGTTCATACACCCGCCTCATCAGTTCTGATTGAATCAAGGAAACAGTCGAAAGCGATGCCACACTCTGTTCCCTCAACGGGCCGGCGCAGCATGCACCGGATCCTGTGAAGCGAGGCTGCATCAAATGTTCGATTTCGAGGTGCTCGCTGCCGGCGTTCGCCCAAGAGGCTTTAAGCCGTTATTTGATTCGCGAGTTCGCTTTGAGCTTAGATCACGACCTTGGTAGATCAGACTAGCGCCTCAACCTTCGGAATGATGGCCGATCTGACAACAACAAGCGTGCCGAAAAAGGATAAGTGGCCGCATCGGTTCTCCATTGAGCGATTGGGTGGCCAATACGCTCCAGCGAAGTTGATCTATCCGTGTTGCACCGCTGGTCGCGCTCAGCGCTCACGGCGCCGCTGGACAATAGCAACCCCCATGCCAGTTGCATCTGACATGCAAGCTGCTGATTTAGTTACAAAACGAATCCGGGCTACCGAACAACGTCGGATGTCTTGTTTTGATGAATACATACAGTGTCACAGATGTGACAAGCGCCAGTCCCGGCTAGACATCATCGCACAGAAAGCTTTGTGATGAGATCCAATCGCCAGGCTTGCCGGCCACACGTTGGACGGCGGTACAAAGATCTACGCTGGCCTACGGCGAGACACTGAGCCGAGGCGCCCGGCGGTGCGCATCGCTCACGATTTCGCCTCGCCCTGCGAACTGAAGGCTCTCCGACCTCATATCCGGGCCGGCTCTTTGCGTGCCGCCGCCGAAATCCCTCGTTTGTAACAGACGAGCCCCGAAGCCTGAACATGGCTTGTCTGGGTTCGCTGGCATGGCAGTTGCCGGTGTCAAAACTGTTACCCAGAGTATGACGGTACGACCGTCCGATTTACTCGGATACTCCCATTCGACACCAGCTTAAGTGCCGGCCTGACGCCTGATCGGGCCGCGTGTGGGTTGGGATAAGAACCATTTCGACCCCCTCACGGCCGGGTGGCAGCTTTTGAAATCCTGCGCGCTGATCGCAAAAATCGCTGAACTTCTGCAGAAGCAATGGTCACTTCGTGCTCTTGCGTGAAAGACTTCGGTACAAGGGGACATGTTGGTAGGAGATCTTTACATCATGTCCGCAGATGGCCACGTCGTGAGATCTCATCGGCGTCTTACCGAGGGAACGACGTGATTGACCAGTTGTCCATGGCTGGTTCAAGTTAGATATGGTGTCCGTGATGGCTTCAATTGACGATCGATTGAATGAGATCCGAAACGTGCGGAATGACATTTGGCGCTGTCGAAGAAGGCTTAAAAGCGAGCTAAGTGATCTCGAGCGTAAGGTTCTCGAAGATCGCCTGCTTGAGCGGCAATCTGCCTTTGAACGGCTCCTAACGACCACGTTTCCTTTTACATTGACAGTGTCAAGCAAAATTCGGGACCTGCCGCGGGTCATTGGCGCGCAAAATGGCGTCGGCTCATAGAACGCATGCGCCTGCGTCAGAAACGTAGGCTCCGTCGCCGCGGACCGCCGCGCCCATCATGGCCGCCGCCGAACTGAAATGCGCCGGTCCTCGGCCTTGGTTCACCGATGTGCTGGCCTGCGGCGCACCGTGAGCGTCGATAATGAAACCGTTCGGGCCGCCCATCCAGGACCACGGCTTGGGGGGACACCGATTGCGCCGTTTTCTGCGAAACCGCGGTCACCATGAGTAGCTTTCATCCGACAGAGCGATCCAAGAAGCTTGAATCGGCCGTAGCGTCAGATTGTACAGAGCAGGCGAACGATACTCCAGACTAGGTGTAGCCGAATGAGAAGAGCCGTTATCGCTTTTGCATTATGTTCCGCTCTCGAGCTGCTCGGGCTAAGCGCGAGCGCGGTTGCGGACACAAGGCGGTACGCGTGCACGATCACTGCCGCCGATAAGGAGCCGGCCGGAGTTCGGAACGAGCGGGTCATTCTCACGGTTCAATATGGCTGCCGGATCGCGGATGGTCTCTCGAGTGACGCGGGGATTACAGCAGTGTCGGTCAGCGAGTGGGCTGCTGATAAAGGAACGTACCTAGCGTCCCTGGAATTGCACCGCGCGCTGGAGGGAGTTGCAATTGGGCAACTCTCCGAGGCGACCGGCTTCTCTAGCATGGAAGGCGAGCAAGGCATTGCGGTCGCAACTTCCGGCACGACAGTATTCAAGTTCGCATCTGGCTCATTGGCAGCCCTTTCAGGGAAGACCCTTAAATTCACCACCAAACTTACTGGCCTACGTAGCTTCGAATTGAAGTTCACAGATTGGCCAGAATCTCTTTTTTGGAAGTGACTCGACGATGAGCAGCCGAGCCGCTCCGTAGATCTCGCACCCATCATGCTCGCTTCAAACCCCCGCCGTCCACCCGGTGGGGTTTGTTTTGTCCCATGCCGTTGGCCAAAGGCTGGAAAGCGTCAATTTCGCGCCGCGAAGCAGATAAAGTGGGCTATCCACAGGCCCTATTTGCCAAACGGAGAATATGCGAAGCTTCACTGACGGGCGATGAACGCTCAACGCGAATTTGAGGGCAGAGCTTTAAGCGCAGCAAGCGCGACCCGTTGATGAGGCCTCGATCCGCGATCTCCATCAGGGCCAGCGGCCATGGCATCGGTCGCACTAACAGGCCGTATACATGAACGCACCCGACCGTTTTCCAAAATGTTGTCTAAATCCCTCGCATCCGCGGGGCCAATGGTATGGACCCCGCCCTTGCCGCGGTGGAATCTCGAGCGTCAACTGCAGCGAAGGAGGATGTTATGCAGGTCGTTCGGATAGGTCTAGATCTGGCGAAGTATGTCTTCGAAGTTCACGGCGTCGACAACCACGGGAAAGTCGTTGTGCGAAAGAGGTTACGTCGCGATGCGGTGGCCGGCTTTTTCGCCAATTTACCGGCCTGCCTGGTCGGCATGGAGGCTTCCAATGGGGCACACTATTGGGCTCGCGTGCTCACGGAGCTTGGCCATCAGGTCCGACTAATCAGCCCTCAGTTCGTGATACCATACGTCAAGTCGAACAAGAACGACCAGAACGATGCGGAAGCCATCTGCGAAGCGGTCGGTCGTCCGTCCATGCGCTTCGTGCCACCGAAATCAACCGATCAGCTGGCGGTACAGGCCGTCCACCGCATTCGCCGGCGCCTGGTCGCCGATCGAGTCAGGCTCGTCAATCAGATTCGCGGTCTTCTGTCCGAGCATGGGATTGTCATTGCCCGTGACATCGCGCAGCTGCGGCGTGGCCTCGCGGTCATCGTAGGAAACATCAATGACGGCCTCAGCGAGATGCTCCGAGCGCTCATGAGGGAACTGCAAGAGGAGTTGTCCGAGCTTGATACCCGCATTGCAGCCTATGACCGGCGGATAAGGGAAATCTTCCGTACGAGTGAGCAGTGCCAGCGGCTCGGCAAAATCGAAGGCGTCGGACCTGTGACAGCAACAGCCTTGGTCGCCGCCGTGGGCGATAGAAGCTGTTTCAAGAACGGCCGACAGTTCGCGGCTTGGCTTGGTCTGGTACCCAAGCAGCGATCCAGTGGAGGGCGGGCCCGCTTGTTCGGCATCAGCAAACGGGGCGATCGATACCTGCGGACGCTGATGATTCACGGAGCTCGCGCCGCTTTAAGCCGTGCTAATGGCAAGCAGGATCCGCGAAGCCTCTGGCTCGGCAAGATGCGGCAACGGCGCCATCCCAATGTCGCGGCCGTGGCTCTTGCCAACAAGAACGCGCGGATCGTGTGGGCTATGCTCACAGGCGACGCGGCTTATGAGCCGGCGCTTTCGGTGAAGGCGGCCTGAAGCGAAGCGGCAATCAAGGAAAGGAGGTCTCACCGGCAATTGCAACAAATGGCAGGAGATGGCGAAACGGTCACCCCGTCGCTTCCCGAACCTGATGTGTGGACCGGCACGGCTTGCGCCGATGTCTCGGGGCCGTTGAGGTGGAAGCGGGCGAAAACCATCGAGGCTCGCGGCGGAGACGTTGTCCAGCCGCATCAAGAAGCCGGATATACGTCAGCAGTTGTGGCCGTCGATCCTGATCAAGCCGGTCGTTGCAATCGGGCGGGGTCCATATACGTCTATACATGAAGCTCTCGATGAAGGCGTTCTGCATGGGTTTGCCCGGCGCGATGTAGTGCCATGCGACATGGCTCTGGTCGGCCCCATGCGAAAATGGCGTTGCTGGTGAGTTCGCTGCCGTTGTCGCTGACCACCATCTTCGGCGTGCTACGCTCGATCATCAGTCGGTCCAGCTCCCGCACCACGCGGACGCCGGAGAGCGAGGTGTCGGCCACCAGCGCCAGGCACTCGCGGGTACAATCATCGACGACGGTCAGGATGCGGAAGCGGCGACCGTCGGTCAGCTGGTCCGAGACGACGTCGAGCGACCACCGGTCGTTCGGCGTCATCGGAACCAGGATCGGCGCCCTGGTCCCGATCGCCCGCTTGCGGCCACCACGGCGGCGCACCGTCAGCTTCTCTTCCCGATAGAGCCGGAAGAGCTTTTTGTCGTCTAATC
This sequence comes from Bradyrhizobium sp. 137, assembly GCF_023074095.1. Taxonomy (NCBI): domain Bacteria; kingdom Pseudomonadati; phylum Pseudomonadota; class Alphaproteobacteria; order Hyphomicrobiales; family Nitrobacteraceae; genus Bradyrhizobium; species Bradyrhizobium sp. 137. The sequence goes on along the minus strand of NZ_JADPKU010000116.1, from coordinate 820 downwards.
GCTGTCAATTGCCCTGGGTGCCGGACCTTGTCGTCTTCGAGGTCGGAAGAATGTGCCGCCTCATCATGGCCCTCGCCAGTGGATCTCCCCATGTGATTCCCGCGGTCTGAAGCCGCCCAAGAAGTTACGGGATGATCCGGCCAGCGTCCTCCAGGACGATCTACAGAGATACTGGCTTAGCTAGCTAGGCTCAGCTAGCCGGCGCAGCTGCGAACTCCGTGCCATCCAGCCAGATACGGTGCAGGATGATGGCGAGTTTGCGCGCCACGGCGACCTTGGCCTTTCGCGACCCGATCCGAGCCATCAATTGCTGCCCCCAACGGCGGAGTGCACTATCTTTGCGCACGCGCGTCATGAGCGCGTTGGCCGCCTCGAACAGAAGGCTTCGCGCCATGCGGTCGCCTGACTTGGATATCCGGCCAGAGATATCGACCTCGCCGGATTGATAGCGCCGAGGTGTCAGGCCGAGAAACGCTCCGACATCAGTGGATCGGGAGAAGCGTTAGGATCGTCTACGGCCGTCGTGAACGTCAATGCAGTAATCGCGCCTACACCGGGGATCGTTATCATGCGCTGGCAGGCCTGATCGGTGCGCGCGAGACGTAGAAGCTGCGAATCGAGCCTCTGCCTGCGCTCTCCCGCAACACGCCAAGCCTCAAGCAGCGCGTCAATGGCGCTTCGGATCAAGGGGTCCTCCGGACATCGCGTGAGCACTGCGCGCTCGAACGTTCCACCCTTACCGGCTGCGAGCACCACGCCGAAGGTCTTCAGTAGACCACGAATTTGATTGTAAAGCGTCGTACGAATCGCGACGAGTTCG
>NZ_JADPKU010000092.1:0-31338 GCF_023074095.1 Bradyrhizobium sp. 137 | reverse complement strand
CCATCTCATCGATTGCCGCGCTCGCTCAGCTCGCGCTCACCGGCACCGTGCCCTGGTGGACCGGTCTGACCATCGTCGCGATGACCATGATTCGATGCGGCGTGGCGGCCCTTCGTGCCGGCGAGCTTCGATTTATCGGCTTCTCGCTCCACACCCCGATCAACATCTTCCTCCTGCTCCCGATGAAAGCCTATGCGCTCTGTACCTTGAGCAACAGCGACTGGCTCTCGCGCAAAGTAGCGAAATCATCACACGTTGACGAATCGAAGGCCTCGATCGAAGACGCGACAACTGGACCAAGCCTTAACCCGGTATCGGAAACGCCTGGCTCAATTCGCGGGGCCGGTCTTTCGCGCGCTCCCTCGCAGCTGACCGCGTCTGATGGCATTGCGGCCGAGACTGACTGACAGCTTTATAGGGGCATTTAGTGGTGAGCGTGGACAAGACACATCAATCGTTGCAACGGGAGCTGACTAACGATGACCCGTGGCGGCTTGACGACAATCCGTTCGAACGTGAGCGTCACACCCAATTGCTACGGCTATCGCTGTCGAACGGCGCCGTCTCAACCGGGCTCGAGATCGGGTGCGCGGCCGGTGCATTCACAGAGAAGCTTGCTCCTCACTGCAAACGGCTCACGGTCATCGATGTTATGCCGCGAGCGATCGGTCGAGCGGTCCAGCGGACCAAGAGGTGGTCGCATATCAGCTGGGCGGCGAGCGATATTCTGCAGTTCTCGACCGAAGAGCTGTTCGATCTGATCGTGGTCGCCGAAGTTCTCTACTATCTCGAAGACATGACACGGATGCGTACCGCAATCGACAAAATAGTGAAGATGCTTGCTCCAGGTGGGCATCTGGTCTTCGGATCTGCACGTGATGCCACCTGCAGGCGATGGGGGCATGTCGCTGGCGCCGAGACAGTCATCACGATGTTGACTGAAGCGCTCATCGAGGTCGAACGCGTGCAGTGCCAGGGGCAGTCGGCTGACGAAGACTGCTTGTTGGTCCGCTTTCGCAATCCGGAGCGATCTTCGATCCGTCCTAACGGCCGAGCTTGAAAGGAGCCACTATGCGTATCTGCGGTATCAAGCTGACGCATGACGGGGCAGTCGCTCTGATCGAGCACGGCCGGGTGGTGTTTTGTGTCGAACAGGAGAAGCTGAACAACAATCCGCGTTATCAAACCATCGACAACCTGGATGCCGTTGTTAGCGCCTTGGCGGAGCACGGGCTGCATCCGAGCGATGTTGATCAGTTCGTTATTGATGGCTGGGATGGAGAGTTCGAGTCGCAGTTTGAAGTCCTTAGTGGGACGACGACCATAAAGCTCAAGGGCGCGCCGTATGTCGAACGGCTAGGCGATAGCCCCCTGACGTCCCGCGATGGCATCGGCCTCATGCTTGATGGGAAGCTATATCCCTATCAAAGCTATCCCCATGTCACCGGGCACGTAGCATCCGCATATTGCGCCAGCTCGTTTGCCAAATCCGCGCAATCTGCTTTCTGCTTGGTGTGGGACGGCTGCATGTTTCCACGCCTCTACTATGTCGAGCCCCATGGCATCCGGTTCATCGAGTGCCTGTTTCCGATGATAGGTCACGCCTATGCGACGGCAGGACATCACTTTGGACCTTACAGGCGGGCAGACCGCACCAGCTGGGATCTCGGTATTGCCGGCAAGCTGATGGCCTATATCGCGCTGGGATCGCCCGACGAGGACAGTATTAAGACGTTTCATGAACTTTATGAGGCGCACTTTGCCACGGATGCTGAGGGCGCTTGTCCTGAGCTTGGAGAGATCAACAGCTCACAAGCGCCGCTTGAAGCTCTGCACGACTTCTTCGATGCGTGCGCAATGCGATTGAAGGAAAAGCAAGCCGAAGACGTCCTTGCGTCATTTCACGTTTTTCTAGAGCGTCTGCTGGTTCGCACCATTGCTGATGTTGTGGAGCGGCATTCGGATCTTGCGGGGGCGCGTAACCTCTGCATAGCCGGCGGCTGTGGCCTGAATATTAAGTGGAATAGTGCATTTCGTGCGACCGGCCTATTCGATGTCGTGTGGGTGCCGCCCTTTCCGAACGACAGCGGCTCAGCCATTGGTGCTGCTTGCTCTGCGCTGGCGGCACAGCAAGGCTTTAGAGCTCTGGAATGGTCGGTCTACAGTGGACCGGCCGTGCGTCCCAGCGAAGTCCCGCCCGAATGGGAGGGCGCGCCCTGCACTATGGGCGAACTTGCGGCAATCCTCGCTTGCGACAAGCCAGTGGTCTTCCTTGCCGGGCGTGCCGAGCTCGGACCACGAGCCTTGGGTGGCAGAAGCATTCTCGCTGCTGCGAGCTGGGAAGGAATGAAAGATCATCTCAACGACATCAAACTTCGCGAGCATTTCAGGCCGGTAGCGCCGATATGCCTGGAGGATCGTGCGGCGGAGATTTTTAGCCCTGGAATACCCGATCCGTACATGCTGTTCGATCACCAGACGCGACCGGAATGGCGGGACAAAATTCCCGCCGTCGTACATCTCGACGGATCTGCTCGTCTACAGACCGTTTCCAGAACCTCTCAGCATAAAGTGGCCGAGCTTCTCGTCGAATACGAGAAGCTCACAGCCATTCCGCTGCTTTGCAATACCAGCGCCAATCTGCATGGACGCGGCTTTTTCCCGGATGCTGCCGCCGCGTGCCAGTGGGGACGCGTCGATCACGTATGGTGTGACGGCCTGCTTTGGACAAAAAGGCGCGCAAGCGAGGAAGCGGCGCGAACAACGTCCGTCGCGATAGCGTAAGCAAATGTCAACCGCGGCAGTCGACCTTTTCCAGGTGAGCAAGTTCTATGACGACAGGGTCGTCGTGGACGCTCTTTCGTTTACGGTCTCGCCGGGAGAGTGCTTCGGTCTGCTGGGACCAAATGGCGCGGGTAAAAGCACGCTTGCGCGTTTGATCCTGGGCGTTGCATCGCCCGACGCAGGTAAGATATGCGTGCTCGGCGAGCCAGTGCCGGCAAGGGCGCGCTTGGCGCGCCGGGGGATCGGGGTTGTCCCACAGTTCGATAACCTTGATCTTCAGCTCACGGTGCGCGAAAACTTGCTCGTTTTCGGGCGCTACTTCACCATGAGCGCGGCTGAGGTGAAAGCGGTCACGCCGTCACTGCTCGAATTCGCGCGCCTGGAGAACAAGGCGGATGCCCGCGTCGCCGAACTGTCCGGCGGCATGAGGCGACGCCTGACCTTGGCACGGGCCCTCATTAACGACCCGCAGCTCTTGGTGCTTGATGAGCCGACGACCGGCCTTGATCCGCACGGCCGTCACCTGATCTGGGAACGCTTGCGCTCGCTATTAGCGCGCGGCAAAACGATCCTTCTCACCACCCACTTCATGGAAGAGGCGGAGCGATTGTGCGACCGCCTGTGCGTGCTTGAGCACGGCCGTAAGATCGCCGAAGGTCAGCCTCACGCGCTGATCGAGCAGCAGATCGGCTGCCAAGTGATCGAGATTTACGGCGGTAATCCGCATGAACTGCTGCCGCTGGTCAGACCCCAAGTGCAGCGCGCTGAGGTGAGCGGGGAGACGCTCTTCTGCTATGTCACGGATCCAGAGCAGGTGCGCCTCCGGCTTGCCAACCGCACGAATCTCCGCTTTCTGCAGCGTCCTCCAAATCTGGAGGATGTCTTCTTGCGGCTAACCGGGCGAGAGATAAAGGACTGAACGATGTGGCAACGTTTTGCGCCGGCGCTCCCTGCTAATCCATGGAACTGGATCGCGGTATGGCGCCGCAATTTTTTGGTCTGGCGGAAAGTCGCTCTGGCATCGATTCTTGGGAATCTGGCCGAGCCGATGAGCTCTCTGTTCGGTCTCGGGTTTGGCCTTGGAATGATCATAGGTGGTGTTGAGGGGACCTCATACATCTCGTTTCTGGCGGCTGGCATGGTCGCCACAAGCGCGATGGTCTCCGCAACCTTCGAAACGATCTATGCGGCTTATGCTCGCATGCAGACAAATTGCACGTGGGAGGCAGTGCTCTGTACGCCCCTTACGCTCGGCGACATTGTTCTCGGTGAAGTGGCATGGGCAGCGAGCAAGGCCTTGCTCGCCGGGACAGCGATCACGATTGTCGCCGTCGCGCTGGGTTACGCAGAGTGGTCATCCATCCCCTATGCGTTACCAGCCATCGCCCTCACTGGCGTGACTTTCGCGAGCCTCGCAATGGTCGTTTCAGCCCTTGCACCAAGCCACGACTATTTCATCTTCTACCAGTCGCTTATTCTCACGCCCATGATGTATTTGAGCGGGACCATCTTCCCAATGAGCCAGTTGCCCGGTTCATTTCAACGCATCGCGGCCTTATTGCCGCTGACTCATTCGGTCGATCTCATTCGTCCGGCAATGCTCGGTCGGCCGGTCGACAGCGTCGGATTGCATGTGGGCGCACTTTGCATCTACGCGGCATTTCCCTTCCTCGTATCGGCCGTGCTGCTTCGGCAGCGCCTGATGCGGTGAGAGGAACAAGACCTAAAGCGAAGCATCGCGTGTGCGAGATGCGATATCGGGCGTAACGAACTGCCGATGCGGGCGACGCTTATGTGAGTCTCGTCACGCTAGCGATGCCTGATCGGCCCCGCGGCGACGTGCGGCCTACTCCCAAAGCAAGCGATACGAAATAGGCCAACAGGCCTCTCAGGATTAACGGAGAACAAGATGCTGTGTCTAGGATTGAGTGGCGGCCTCGACAGGGTCTATGAAAACCCCCTCGGACTACCGCACACGTTTCTGCACGACGGCGCCGCGGTACTTGTCAAGGACGGGCGCGTGCTCGCTGCCGTGGAAGAGGAGCGCCTCAACCGGATCAAACATTCAAACAAGCTCCCGAGCAGTGCGATTGAATACTGTCTTGCAGCCGCGGGTGTGGAGCTTCGCGACGTCGATCGTATTGCGTTCTACGCTACTGAAGCCTATTGCAATGCGATGCTCGAACGGCTGTTCATCTCACAACCGGAAATCTCAATTCCGCTAGATGCCAATCTGCTGTTACGGCACCTTCTAGCCACGGAGTTCGGTACCCAAGTTGATCCTTCGCGGGTGTCATTCGTAGGCCACCATCAGGCCCACGCCGTGAGCGCTCTGGCGATGTCGGGTTTTGAAGAAAGCCTGGTCCTCGCGATCGACGGTTGTGGCGACTTCCTGTCGGGTCTGTTGGCGGTCGGGTCGGGCACCGAAATGACCGAGCTTATGACCTTTTCAGAGAATAACTCTCTCGGACTGTTCTATCTGGAGACGATCCGATATCTCGGCTACGGCCTGTTCGACGAGTATAAGGTTATGGGGCTGGCTCCTTACGGAGATCCCGCACGCTATCGCGAGCTCTTTTCCCAATTCTATGAGCTCTCCGCAAACGGTGGCTACCGCGTTCACCTCGACCGTATCGGTCCGGCATTGCTGCGCAATATTGAGGTCCGGCGAAAGGGAATGCCGTTCACGCAACAGCATCGAGATGTGAGCGCATCGTTGCAGGAGGCGCTGGAGCGGATCGTGTTTCACATTCTTCGGCATTATCGTGAGTCGACTGGAATGAAACGGTTGTGCCTGGCTGGCGGGGTGGCTCACAACTGCACGCTGAACGGAAAACTCCTGTATTCAGGCCTGTTCGAAGACATCTTCGTGCAGCCGGCTGCGCATGACGCCGGATGCGCATTGGGCGCGGCACTGATGGTGTCGAACGAGGCCGGGCAGCCTGCGCCCCGCGAGCGACTACAGGCGGTTTATTGGGGGCCAGATGTCGGCAGCGACGACAGCATCGAACAGGAACTGAAGGGATGGGCCGGACACCTCGAGATTGAACGGACTGCTGACGTCGCAACCAGAGCAGCCGAGTGGATGGCTGATGGCGCCGTGATCGGGTGGGTACAGGGCCGATCGGAGTTCGGCCCTCGTGCGCTCGGCAACCGCAGTATTCTTGCCGACCCGAGGCCCGCGGCGAACAAGGACCGGATCAATGCGATGGTCAAGAAGCGCGAGAGTTATCGACCATTTGCGCCATCGGTTCTGGAGGAGGATGCGGGCGCGTTCTTTGAGTTGCCGGATGGTCGCGCAGAATATCCCTTCATGAATTTCGTCGTTCGCGTGCGCGAATCCAAGCGTGCTTTGCTAGGCGCGATCACGCATATCGATGGTACGGCTCGGCTGCAGACGGTTTCCCGCACGAACAATGCCGCCTATTGGGAAGTCATCAATGCGTTCAAGAGCCGGACAGGCGTCCCGATTCTGCTTAATACGTCCTTCAACAACAATGCCGAACCGATCGTAGATTCCGTTGCCGATGCGATTACGGCGTTTTTATCGACCGAGCTGGATGGTCTTGTAGTCGGGTCATTCCTCGTCAAGAAGCGGGCAACAACGCTCGAAAGCTGGACTGCACTCGCCGTATCACTGCCGCCCCATGTATCTCTTTACCGGGTTCGCGCTCATGCGGGCCGAGAACGCCAGGAGACAGTCTGCGAGATCCGCATGGGTCACTCCAGCCAGGACAGCGTGCGCGTCTCGCATGACCTGTTCGACATGCTGATGCAAATTGAGAAGGAAGCTGTTCTTGCCGATCTTCTCGCCAGGGTCACCTCTGACAGGACTAGGCGAGAAGCTCTCGTGAACGAACTGCGCGGGCTCTGGGATCTGCGCCGTATTCGGCTGCATCCGTCACAGACTGCGCGGTCGTGAAAGGTGGGCAATGCGGAAGAGGGCTCCTTGGACGCCGCTTGCATGACCTGCCAATCGCGGTGCCGTGGAGGAGGGCTTGCGGGTTGATCGCCTTGCGTCCAGGTGACCAGCCGTCCATTGGCGTGAATCGGAATCGCAAGACTAGGTGCGCCACACAAAACTAATCTTGCGCAACGAGAAGGGTTTATAACTTGACGAAGGAACGCTTTGTTATTTCGCGCAGGCGTACCGGCTTTGGTGACTGCCTCTGGTCGCTGGCGTCAGCCTGGTCGTACGCGCAGCGGACCGGGCGGACGCTCGTCGTTGACTGGCGCGGTTCCTGCTACATCGACCAACCGTTCAGCAACGCCTTTCCGGTGTTCTTCGAGCCGCTTGAGGACATCGCTGGGGTCCCGGTGATTTGCGATGACCGGATCAACCAGCTCTCGTTTCCCGGACCGTTCTTCCCGCGGTGGTGGAATAGGCCGTCGATCGACTGCATCCATCGTCCGGATGAGCAGATCTTCAAAGAACGTGACGAACTGACCGAGCTGTTCCAGGCAAGAGAAGATAACGAAGCCAACACCATTGTCTGTGACGCCTGCCTGATGTGGCGTTGTGGCGAGGAAGCCGAACGACTGATCTTTCGGAACATCAAGCTCAGGTCTGAGATTCAAGCGCGGACCGACGCCTTGTATGAGGAACACTTTAGCGGCCATAGCATCATTGGCGTTCATGTTCGGCACGGCAATGGCGAAGATATCATGGAGCATGCTCCGTACTGGGCCGATTCGGAGCTCGCCCTCCGTCAGGTCTGCATGGCAATCCGTAAAGCCAAGGCTTTGCCATATCCAAAGCCTGTAAAGGTCTTCCTGTGCACGGACAGTGCACAGGTGCTCGATCGCCTATCGGGTCTGTTTCCCGATGTCTTCGCCGTACCAAAACGTTTCCAGGCCGATCGGGCAGGGCCGTTGCATAGTGCGGAAATGGGAATTGAAGGTGGAGCTTCCGCTCTCATCGACATGTATCTTCTTGCGCGATGCGCTACAGTGATCCGCTTTCCCCCCACCAGCGCCTTCACGCGCTATGCCCGTCTGCTCGTGCCACGGATTATTGAATTCGACCAGAGCAAGCCGGAGCACTTGACCATGATCGATAACCCATACGAACATTTCGCGGCTTCATGAAGCGCCAGAATGTGAGCCTGAGCAATGGCGGGCTAGATCATCGGTCTGATACTGCTGGCTTCGACACCATCGCGTTTCGCAACGTCTCGCAGGATCTGTGGCTGGCGACTTCCGTCCCGCAAGCGACGGCTGACCGGCGCACCACCACGGTGCGGTGGGAGGGCGAACGCCTGCGAAGCGTAAGGCCAATGCCCGCGGGCGCCGGCGGCCTTGCCCTGCAATGCTTCGGGCCCTCCTGTGTAAGTCGAGTCGCGCGGAAAGGTTATGGTTCTGTCATCCTCCGGTCAAATCCGCCATCGCTGGCCAGACGGTGAAAAGCACGGCAATGGCGGTCCGGGTCGCCGAGGAAATCTGACGTAACAGACAGTCACGTCAGAATGTCCCAGCAGCAAGGAGGCGCGTCCGGTAGATGGATCGCCTTTGCTGGGCAACCCTTTTGCGGTCAGCTCGTTTTCTGGACGACGGCCTTGTTCATGCGCCGCTCGTAGAGTCCTTTCGGACGGAGGTGTGATGAACCGCGGGGCCGGCGGCCCAGCGATATTGCTCAAGAACCGCATGTGCGGCCGCGCGTACCATGGCCGAGAGCAACTTGGACGAACTGGCCATTAAATCCTGATCTCCGCCAAAGGCAGCTTACCTATCTCGTCCAGCCCGCATGACCCACAGACCACTCATGGAGGACGACGCAGTCAGCTCGCGATGGAAACACCAGCCTCTCGGCTCGAAGGCTTAGCGCACGCAGTGGGCAGCACCCGGGAGCTCGACGACAGCCATTGCTGCGCTGTTGGTGTCGAAAAGCAAACAGGCCAGATGTTCGGAACCTGCCATTTGCGTCCTACAAGCGCGCCACCTGTGCCCTGCATCGCTCTGGCCCGGATCCTGCACCAGGTGCACAGGCGAGGGGAGCGGAGGGGAGTCGCGTGTGAATCTAGGTCTACCAGATGACAATGCGGTCACAGCTCAATCGTCGGAAACGGACGCTCGCGGTCCAATTCACGCCGATGGAGGGGGCCGTCCGCTGCGTGAGCGGAAAACGCTGGTATTGACCGGGGCATCGCGCGGTATCGGTCGCGCCACCCGAAGATTGTTTTCGGAAGCCGGTTGGCGCATCATTTCTTGCGCGCGCCAACCATTCGAGGCGATGCGCTGCTCATGGGACTCAGAGGGGGATAGCTATATCGAAGTCGACCTGAGCGATCATCGGACGTTACCGCGCGTGATTGCCCAGATAAAGGAGCGCCTTGCCGGCGCACCGCTGCAGGGACTGATAAACAATGCCGGAAACTCACCAAAATCGCCAAACGGTGCCCGGCTTACGTCGCTGGCGACCTCAGTCGATACCTGGGTGAGCGTGTTCCACCTCAATCTGGTGGCGCCGATCCTGCTCGCTCAGGGTCTGTTCGATGAGCTAAAAGCGGCTTCAGGCTCGATCGTCAATGTGACTTCGATCGCCGGAGCGCGGGTGCATCCATTTGCAGGCACGGCATATGCCACGTCGAAAGCTGCTCTCGCTTGTCTCACGCGCGAAATGGCGCACGATTACGCCTCACATGGCATTCGCGTCAATGCGATCGCGCCCGGCGAAATCAAGACGGACATTTTGTCGCCTGACACGGAAGCGTATCTCGTGCCAAAGATCCCACTACGCCGGGTGGGTACACCCGAAGAGGTCGCCAAGGTCATTTTCTTCCTATGTTCAGATGCGAGTTATGTCACTGGCGCCGAAGTGCCGATCAATGGCGGGCAACACTTGTGAGTGAATTCGTCCCTGGCGAACCCGGCTAACTGAGCTTCATCGATGGAAGCCATGTTGGTCGGGGCGAATCCGCGAAGCGAGTTGGAAAGAATAAAGCGGAAAATCTAGTCACTGTAAGTGCTGCCGGCGTGCCATGAAGAGGCGTCATCTCTCGCCCGCGCCCTGAGAACTGGATGTCAGATCGAGACAGGCATGCAACACGAGTCTAACAAGTCCGATCGAGGTGATGGGGAGGATCAAGAAAAGAACGGAGAAGTCATTATGCTGGACAGCGTTTCCCTGCGCGAAAGACCAAACTCAACCTCCGACGCGGGCCCTTCCGCTTCTGCGGGCCCTTCCGCTTCTATTCTGCCGTCGCAAGAGAAATCGCTAAGCACGATCTTTGAAATAGCGCACACGCTCACCGGCCTATGCCGGCTCGAAGCCAAGCTGGCGAGCGTCATCGAGCGTCTGCCATCGCTCGTGCAGATGCGGCGCGGCATCGTATGTCTGTTCGAACATGACGGGGTGCCCCAGATCATCGTAGACGACGGCCGGAGCGAAGGGCGCGACGCGCGTTGCGGGGGGCGCTTGCCGCAAGGAGCAATTGATCAAATTGTGGCGACGGGGCGGCCGCTCATCGTCGAGAACGTAGCGCTGCAGCCGATCTTCAGTTCTTCGGACGTCGAGATGCTGGACGCCGCCGGTAATACGTGTGTTGCGTTCATCGGCGTTCCCATAGAGATTGACGAGAAAGTTGTGGGTACGCTGAGCATCGACCGCATCGCAGATAACGGGACGCACGCGCAGCTCGAGGACGACCTCCGCGTGCTGACGATGCTCGCAAGCCTTCTGGGCCAGACGGCGAAGCTGCATTGCGTTTTTGCGCGCGATCGCGGGCGGCCTATGGACGAGGAGTTCCGGCCGCAGAAGCAGCTGTCCGAACTCAAGCCTCATGGGTGGGAGCGTAAGAAGGTCCAAGTCGATGGAATTATCGGCGACAGCCCGGCGCTGCGCGCGTTGCTCGAAAAGATCGAGCTGATCGCAAAATCGAATAGCACCGTTCTGTTGCGTGGCGAATCGGGTACCGGCAAAGAGCTGGTCGCGAAGGCTATTCACGAGCGTTCAGCGCGCGCCAAACGCCCCTTTATCAAGCTGAATTGCGCAGCCCTCACCGAGACGGTGCTGGAATCCGAATTGTTCGGTCACGAGAAGGGGGCGTTTACGGGCGCATTCAACGCGCGCAAGGGTCGCTTCGAGCTCGCCGACAAGGGAACGTTGTTTCTGGATGAGATTGGCGAGATCTCGGCGTCGTTCCAGGCGAAACTCCTGCGCGTGCTTCAGGAGCAGGAGTTCGAGCGGGTTGGCGGCAATCAGACGATCAAAGTGGACGTCCGCGTGATTGCAGCCACGAATAAGAATCTTGAAGAGGCGGTGGCAAGGAAGGAGTTTCGTGCCGATCTCTATTATCGCATCAGCGTGGTTCCTCTGCTACTGCCGCCGCTGCGCGATAGACGCACTGATATTCCGCTTCTCGCCGCTCGATTCTTGAAGAACTTCAACAATGAGAACGGCCGTGCTCTGGTCTTCGATTCAAGTGCGGTTGACGTTCTTATGAATTGCGGATTTCCCGGTAATGTCCGCGAGCTGGAGAACTGTGTGCAGCGGACCGCGACCCTGGCGCACGGATCATCGATCGGAAGAGACGATTTTGCCTGCTGCCACGGGCAATGCCTATCGGCCACGCTATGGAAGTGCGGGCCGGAGCAAGTGGCGCGACAGCCGAGCCCGATAATCTCACTTCCCACAAGGCTGAGCATGCCGCCGACACATCCTGTGGCACACGATCAGCCGGTCGGTAGCGAACTGACGCCGCTAGAGCCACCCGGCCGACCTAGCATAGGTGCCGCCAAGGTCACAGATCGCGAGCGTGTAGTCGCGGCGATGGAAAGGTCCGGGTGGGTACAGGCCAAGGCGGCGCGCTTGCTTGGACTGACGCCGCGCCAGATTGGCTATGCCTTGAGAAGGCACGGTATCGAGATCAAGCGTTTCTGATTAAAAAGTCGGGCTCGCGTCTCTCTCGCTCACCCGGGCGCGGTAGGAGAACGTGCCAAGAGGCGGTACTCTGGTCCATGAAGCGGATACGAAACCGATGTGCTCTGCTTGGGGGTGGCCATGCCGGGAAGCGTAAGCCCTCTTCGCGTCAGCCGGTGCTGGTCATCGTCCGCTTGCAATGTATTCGCCCTGTGAGAAATGATTAGGTGTCGAACGAGCGCAAGATCACGGCCGCGCCGTTTCTGCGAGTCAGATCAGAGAGAGATCACGTCCGCTTTACGCAGCCCGTCGCAGTCCCCAACGGTCTCACCGTCAGTCGGCAGCCGTTGCATTCGTCTCTCATAGGCGAAATGCCTGGGGTGGTATGACAGTTGCTATTCGTGGGGAGCCTGCTCAACATCTTAGGAGAAGCATATGCACAGCATCGTCTGCATCAAACAGGTCCCCGACTCCGCACAAATCCGCGTGCATCCTGTCACGAATACGATCATGCGTCAGGGCGTGCCGACAATCATCAACCCATATGATCTGTTCGCACTGGAAGCTGCGCTCGAGCTACGAGACAAGTTCGGCGGCGAAATCACTGTTCTGACTATGGGCCCGCCGTCGGCTGAAGAATCTCTCCGAAAGGCGCTGACATTTGGTGCCGATCGTGCTGTCCTGCTCACTGATCGTAGTTTCGCGGGCTCCGATACGCTGGCGACGAGTTACGCGCTGGCGTGCGCGATTCGCAACATCGGGAAGGAATATGGCCCACCAGACCTCATATTCACTGGCAAGCAGACTATCGACGGCGATACCGCGCAGGTGGGACCTGGCATTGCGAAGAGGCTCGGGGTCCAGCAGCTTACTTATGTTTCCACAATCAAAGCGTTGGACTTCAAAGCACGCACGATCGATGCGGAACGGCGCTGCGAAGGAGGAGTCCAGGTGCTGCGTTCCAAGCTTCCTTGTCTCATCAGCATGTTAGAGGCAAGCAATCAAATTCGCCGCGGTGCAATGATCGATGCCTTGCGTGCGGCCCGTGCCTCAATCGTAAAATGGAGCGCTCAAACTGCCGGCGTGGATGACATGGCCAAATGCGGTCTGAGGGGGTCGCCGACCGTCGTCAAGCGTGTCTTCGCGCCCTCCGCACGAGCGGAGAAGGCGACGTGGGTGGAAGCGACCGAGCAGCCGGCGCAAGCGTTGATCGACGCCATGTTCAAGCGTAACCCTACGCTCGAGACGGAGCTCGCACAGCTTGCGCGTGGTACCTCATCCGCGCAAACTAGCGGTGCGTGAAGTCGCGGCTGATCGAGCGGAGCCAGAGATGGCCCGAGTCGTGGTCATGCATTGGCCCGTCGGTCGGTCCACTAGGCACGATTGAAGGCTTTTCGACCGCTCGCTGAGGTTTGGCGAGCTGCGATACACCGGTCCCCTGGGAATTCATGCAACCTCAAGACGTGCGCGTTAAGTTTGCTTGGCAGCGCACGTGAAGCTCGCGCGAGGGATGTATTTCCCTCGCGCGAGCTCTGCCGTGTTTCACGTAACCGCAAAGTGCGAGCATTATCATCGCGCCGCCGACCACAGAACGAATCGAGCGTGGCGATAGTGCTCAGCCATTCCCGGTCAACATCAGCCACGGCTCGTCCCGATACGGCTCGACTCGCATAGGAAGAACCGTGACCCGCAGAGTGGCACGTGGACCACCGCGAGATCACCGCAAGGACCGCCGCGCACCCCGTTCAGTTCAGTCTTGGACGTGAAGGTCCCCGCGTGGGCGCGCTGCTAATGCGTGGTAAATTGCGCGCTTACGGCCCGGTTAGACCGCTCGGGTCGCGACAGCTTCGCAACTCTCTTGGTGTTTCCTGGATAAATCGTGAGCGCGGCGATAATGCCGAGCAAAGCTGCAAACATCAACCAGAAACCCGGCGAAGCCTTGTCGTCGGTCCGATCGATCAGCCAAGTCGATGCGAGCGGCGTAAAGGTGCCAAAGAGAGCTGCGGCGAGTGCGAAGGCCAAAGAAAAGCAGGTTGTGCGAACGTGCTTCGGCACGATTTCGACCAAAGCGCCCAACATGGCGCCGCTGTAGGTGCCAAAGTAGAACGAGAACATCATTTCCACTACCAGCATCTTGCCGAAGCTTGGGTCGGTCACAAGCCAAGACAACGCCGGATATACAGTCACCAAGGCAAGGCCGGCAATGGTCAGCAAGACCGGCTTCCGACCGATTCTGTCAGAAATCGCGCCGCCAATTGGGTTCCAGATGAAGTTCGTCACGGCGACCAAAAGCGTCACCAAGAGCGTGTTCTGCGAGGACAGCTGCAATACGTGCTTGCCGAAGGTAGGCGTGTACACTGTGACGAAATAGAAGGTCGTGGTCGTCAGCATCGCGATCATCATGCCGAGAATGACAATGCGCCAGTTCGCAACTGTGGAGGTAAAGACCTCGCGGGCCGTTGGGTGGGTCTTCATGACCAGAAACTCCGGAGTTTCCTCCAGCGTCCGGCGCAGGAAGAAGATAAGCGGAACGATCAAGCAGCCAAGGAAGAATGGGATCCGCCAGCCCCAGGCCGCAACCATTTCGGCCGGAAGTGCTTCGCTCAAAAAATACCCGATAAGAGCCGCGACAAAGATCGCAACCTGCTGGCTCGAGGACTGAAACGATGTGTAAAAGCCGCGGTTGCCCGGAGTGGCAATCTCGGAGAGGTAGACGGAAACGCCGCCAACCTCAACGCCGGCAGAAAAGCCCTGCAACAGCCGTCCGAACAGCACGATCGCGGGTGCGGCAATGCCGATTGTTGCATAGCCGGGACAAAAGGCGATGATGACGGTGCCAACAGCCATGATCGAAAGCGTGATGATCAGGCCTTGCCGACGGCCAATCTGGTCAATATAGGCTCCAAGCACAATTGCGCCAACCGGTCGCATCAAGGCCCCCAACCAGAACACACCGAAGGTGTTAAGCAGTGAAGCGGTTTCGCTTCCTGATGGAAAGAACGCGTTTCCGATGGCACTGGCGTAGAACCCGAACAAGAAGAAGTCGAACTGCTCGAGGAAGTTGCCGCTCGTCGCACGTAAGATGGCGCCAATGCGCGATTTGGCATTTGACGCATGCGCGATGGACGCTGGTGACATGGCGAGTTTCCTCTCGGTTTGAAATGGCCGGTTCCGGAGAAAATCTCACGCCAGCCGAGTGCAGTATCATGGCCGCGAATCTGCCATCAGGGCACTATCGACCAACCCGTAAGCGCCTGACGTTTCCGGCATATTTTCGGCAATTGCCGCAAACTCGCACAGTTTTTCGGGCGTTATTCCGCTCGCGCCGCAGGAGTGACTCTCAAGCTACTGAAACCTCGGGCAATTCTCGGTGACAAGGTTGTTGTCTGTGGCGTGGCCGAATTCGCTCATTGAGCGCACCGACATGCAATGAAAAGGAAGGACGAGATGCATGGCATACGAGCGGCAGGGAAGAGCTCCGTGAGATGTCGTGCTAGAACAGCTCGCGAGCCTGCGATTGGGGCCGAGGTGCGTTAGCATCTCACCCCGATGTCCAGCGATTTGGCCTCGAGTTGCTCAAGTTAACCTGAGGTTTGACGGAAAAACGTTTGGTGAGCGTGCTGGCGATCGAGCCCGTCCGATAGCGCCGATCGCCATGCTCGGCAAGTGCCACGTTGTTCTTCGAAGCGAGGCGCGCCTCATACTTCGAGGGCCGCTGCGGTCCTAAATGCGGTCCAAAACCCGCGCTGAGGGGGAGAAACATAGCGGGCCACCTCAGCGATAATGGGCATTCGTTTGGATCAATCGAACAGGTTCATCTGGCTTCCACGCCGTTTGAAAAAAAACTTGGATGTTTGTCACGAATTATGACCCAGGTCAAAGTAATCGGAATGCCGTGATAAGCCCTTCGCGACTCCTTGCTTGCCGGAGGCAACGCCACGCCAGCCTCGCAACCTGATTGGCCGTAGATTTTGCACATGAGTCTCAGCCTCCGTAAGCAAGGGCTATGAACCGGCACAAACCATGCGGTGGCATCGGGCCAGGAGCCGGGCGGCACATCGTAATTCGATCTGACCGCTTGTGCGCATTCGGAATCTGACCACGACAATTCCAGGTCGCGTCACCTTGCCTTATTCGACGGTTACCGATTTCGCGAGGTTTCGGGGTTGGTCGACGTCCGTGCCCATCAGGATGGCCGTGTGGTAGGCCAGAAGCTGCACCGGAATCGCATAGACAATCGACGTAAATGTCGTACCCATCTCCGGCAGCACAATCGTCGCGAGTGAATCCATGGATACCTCTGCGGCTCCCCGAGCGTCCGTTATCAAGATAATCTTGCCGCCGCGTGCGGCGACCTCCTGCATGTTCGAGATGGTCTTTTCGAACACCCGGTCGCAGGGAGCAATGACGATTACGGGAACGCTCTCGTCGATCAAGGCGATCGGGCCGTGCTTGAGCTCTCCGGCCGCATAGCCCTCGGCGTGAATATAGGAGATCTCCTTCAGCTTCAGTGCCCCCTCCATTGCCAGTGGAAACGACGTGCCGCGACCAAGATATAGCACGTCACGCGATTTGGCGATGTCGCGTGCGATCTTCTCGATCTGCGGCTCGCTGGCAAGCGCCGCTGTAACGAGCCGCGGAATTTCGATCAGCGCTCGCACGAGATCGACCTCGTCGCTCTCCGGCAATTCACCGCGCGCCTTGCCAGCAGCGACCGCAAGCGCCGCCAGGACGACGAGCTGGCATGTGAACGCCTTGGTCGAGGCAACGCCGATTTCAGGTCCGGCGAGTGTCTGCAACACTGTCCCGCTTTCGCGCGCAATGGTCGAACTCAGTACGTTCACGATCGAGAGGGTATGCAGGCCTTGCGATTTGGCATAGCGGAGCGCGGCCAGCGTATCGGCCGTCTCGCCGGACTGCGAGATGAAGATAGCAAGATCTCCCTTGCGCATCGGCGCCTCACGATAGCGAAATTCGGAGGCGACATCGAGCTCGACTGGAATACGAGCCAGCCGCTCGAACCAGTATTTGCCGATATGGCCGGCGTAGCCTGCCGTACCGCAAGCCGTGATCGAGATATGTCCGATCTCGTTGAAGTCGAACGGAAGCTCCTGCGGCAGTGCCACGCTTTCGGTGGCGATATCGACGTAATGCGCCAGCGTCTGCCCGATCACCTCTGGCTGTTCGTGGATTTCCTTCGCCATGAAGTGGCGGTAGTTTGCTTTGTCGACGACAACCGACGGCGCGCCAGATTTCATCACCTCCCGGCGGACAACTGTGCCTTGTGCGTCGTAGACCACGCTGAAGTTGCGGTTGAGCACAGCCCAATCGCCGTCCTCAAGGTAGGTGATCAAGCCGGTAAGGGGCGCGAGCGCGATAGAATCCGATCCGAGATACATTTCGCCTTCGCCATGCCCGATCGCGAGTGGTGAGCCCTTGCGCGCACCGATCATGAGGTCGTGTTGACCCTTGAACAGGATTGCAAGCGCAAACGCGCCGACTAGCCGCGGCAGCGACGCTTTTACTGCCTCCTGCGGCGAGCAGCCATCTTTCAGATAAAAGTCGATGAGATGCGTCACCACCTCGGTGTCTGTTTCAGAGGCGAAACAGGCGCCATGCTGTTTTAGCTCCGCTCGCAGCTCGCGGAAATTCTCGATTATGCCGTTATGGACGACTGCAACATTGTCCGTTGCATGCGGATGAGCATTGTGCTCCGTCGGCTTGCCATGAGTAGCCCAGCGCGTGTGCCCAATCCCGATATGGCCTGAGAGCGGATGGCAGCGAACGCGTGTCTCAAGGTTCCTCAGCTTGCCCTCGGCGCGTCGAAGCTCGATATAGTTTCCTTTGAGCGTTCCGATGCCCGCTGAGTCGTAGCCGCGATATTCCAGTCGCTTCAGTGAATCGATGAGACGATCCGCGACCGGACCGCGCCCCAAGATGCCGACAATTCCGCACATGCTAATCAGTTTACCTCAAGTTCAAAACAGAGCGTCCCGCAAGGCGCGCCTGACCAATTCGCTCGCTATAGTTATCGGCCAATCTAGCCGTGCCTGCCCTCCATCGGGCACGCGGCACCCGGAGGTGCGCGAGCTCCAAGCAACACGTGGAGCCCAGTCGAATTCGCCGGAAGATCCTAAAGCAACTTTCTGGCAATCGGACAATGAGCGCCGTCAGCAGTTAGCAGCTGCATGAGTCTCTCGTTTTGTCCGATGTACCAGATACCGCCAAGAAGGCCTGGTAGGTCTGCCGCATTCCATCTACAAGCCATGTCCTCGCGCGCCAGCCGAGCCTGGCGAGACGGCTGACGTCGAGCAGCTTGCGCGGCGTGCCATCGGGGCGCGACGTGTCGAAAGTGATCTCGCCGCCGTAACCGACGACCTCAGCCACGACCCGCGCGAACTCGGCGATGGTGATGTCCTCGCCGGTGCCGATATTGACAAGGTCCGCGCTCGAATAGCTCTTCATCAGGTGCACGCACGCATCCGCCATGTCGTCGACATAGAGGAACTCGCGCCGCGGCGTGCCGGTGCCCCACACGGCGACGCTCCTTGCGCCCGCGACCTTCGCCTCGTGGAAGCGGCGGATCAGCGCGGCAACGACATGGCTCAATTCGGGATGATAATTGTCGCCGGGCCCATAGAGATTAGTCGGCATCACGCTGATGAAGTCGCTGCCATACTGGCTGCGATAAGCTTGCGCCATCTTGATGCCGGCGATCTTGGCGATCGCATAGGGCTCGTTGGTCGGCTCTAGCGGGCCTGATAGCACCGAATCCTCGCGCAGCGGCTGTGGGGCCAGCTTCGGATAGATGCAGGACGAGCCCAAAAACATCAGCTTTTCGGCACCGTTTTGATGCGCGGCTTGGATCACGTTCGCGGCAATCGTGATGTTGTCGTAGATAAACTCGGCGCGCAGCGTGTCGTTGGCAACGATGCCGCCGACTTTTGCGGCGGCGAGGAAGATCACTTGCGGCCGCGTTTTCGCGAACCAGTCGAACACGGCGGCCTGGTGGCAGAGATCGACCTCGCGCCGGTCGACCGTGACGAGCTGCACGTCCTCCCGCGCGAGGCGGCGCACCAGCGCGCTGCCGACCATGCCGCGATGGCCTGCGACGTAGACGCTTTTGCCCTTCAGCTCAAACGGTGCGTTTGCCATGGGCCGCCTCCCGTTTTGCTTCCGCCAGATCGCTTGCCATCATCTCCTCGACGAGCTGGGCAAAGCTGCGCTTCGGCTTCCAGCCGAGCAGCTGTTGCGCCTTGCTGGCGTCGCCGACGAGGAGATCGACCTCGGTCGGACGGAAATAGGTCGGGTCGATCTTCACCACCGTCTTGCCGCTCTTGGCATCGATGCCGGTCTCGGCGACGCCGGCGCCGCGCCATTCGATGCGGCGGCCGACTTGCGCAAAGGACAGCTCGACCATCTCGCGCACCGAGCGCGTCTCACCAGTCGCCAGCACGAAATCGTCGGCCTTGTCCGCCTGGAGGATCAGATGCATGCCCTCGACATAATCCCTGGCATGGCCCCAGTCGCGCTTGGCCGAGAGATTGCCGAGATAGAGCGTCTGTTCGAGCCCGACCTCGATACGCGCGACGCCGCGCGTGATCTTGCGGGTGACGAAGGTCTCGCCGCGGATCGGGCTCTCATGGTTGAACAGGATGCCGTTGCTCGCGAACATGCCGTAGGCCTCGCGGTAATTCACCGTGATCCAGTAGCCGTAGAGCTTCGCCACGCCATAGGGCGAGCGCGGATAGAACGGCGTGGTCTCCTTCTGCGGGATCTCCTGCACGAGGCCGTAGAGCTCGGAGGTCGAGGCCTGGTAGAACCGCGTGTCCTTCTCCATGCCGAGGATGCGGATCGCCTCGAGCAGCCGCAGTACGCCGATCCCATCGGCATTGGCGGTGTATTCGGGGCTCTCGAAACTGACGGCGACGTGGCTCTGGGCTGCGAGATTGTAGATCTCGGTCGGCCGGATCTGCTGCACCAGGCGGATCAGATTGGTCGAGTCCGTCATGTCGCCGTAGTGCATCAGGAACGGCACGTCCCCGAGATGCGGGTCCTGGTAGAGATGGTCGACCCGCGCAGTGTTGAACGAGGACGAGCGCCGCTTGATGCCGTGCACGATATAGCCGAGCGACAGCAGATGTTCGGCGAGATAGGCGCCGTCCTGTCCAGTCACGCCGGTGATTAGAGCGACCCGCCGTTTGCTCTCTTGGTTTGACAAATCGTTGCTCTGCGCAGGCTAATGTCGGTCCCCGATCGACGACGTCAATCGCGTCTGGCCTCTTCGAATGCGGAAGCGTCGCGCTCTCGAACTGCCGAGTTCTGGTCTCTGTATAGGCATTGCATCAATTGCTCAACTGTACGGAGGTAACCTTCCACATCGAAAGGGTTTTGAAGGACTATACGAAAGTTTGTAGCCCAGAAGATTTCGTTCGGCCGTCGTCAGGCGTTTCTCTATTGCGCGGGTGCAACTAATGAAATTGCGGCGCGGATAGGAGGTAAGCAGACCCGTTTGGCCGAGAAGCGTTCCACAGTCCCTGCGTGGTCAACTCGCGCGTTGAGCCAGCGAGTTTCCCTCATTTCGTGTCCTTGCCTAAGAGTTTTCCAGTCTGCTGTTCATCCAGTGCAACCGCGAGCAAGCCGGGCAAACAAAGCATTGAAATTCGTTCTCTTGTCGCGCAGTACTTATCATCATCGATCCATTTCTGGACAATCAAGTTGGTGATCTGGCAAGCAAAAGTGAAGGCGCGCATATTAACTCTGTGCTGTTTGAGTTCACAGAAAAACGCTGCATGAATGAGGCAGTGCTATATGGGACCTCAAGGGGTTATCGCGACGATCAGTGTGCCCTGCGCCACCGAATGACGAATTCAGTAGCGAAAAGCATCTGGCGGTTCATTGCTCGCGAGTGGCCACGGAATCAACAACAATGGTGCGTTTAGCGCGCGGACGATATGGCTCAGAAGGTCAGTGCTCGGTTCGGCGACCATTCGGCCTGGGGTGTTTTCCGCGCTCGCAAGCATGTCTTTGGGCCGGCCGTAGTATGACTAGGCAAAGCCCGCATGTGCGTGAATAAGCCGCCTTGAGCACGTGCCGCTGCCATTGAAACTGGCGGTTTGCTGGTCCCGAGCGCCCCTTCTCTTATGCCCGCGGCAAAGTCTCGGTTCTTGAGCAAGCATTCTGCGGACAGCAGCCTGAGCTGACGGATCAACTGCGTTCTACCTCAATTATCACATTTGATTTGCAGCCCCTCGGCAGAAAGAATTCGGATGAGCTGCTCGTGGAGAGGTCGACCCGGGCCTTTAAACCACGTGCCACCCGCTCGCATGCGCCGAAAGCAGCGTAAGCTTTAGAGGCGCGCCCTCGAAATGGATCGCCGGCTTATCGGCTTCGAACGCGGTGTTGCCCTCAATCAAGGTGCCGAGATCAATCTTCAGTCCCTCGCGGGTATAAACTTCCACATCATTTCTGATCCAAGGCGCTCACATGAGCTTCTCAATACTCGTTCATCAGGTCTTGATGGGCCTCATTGCGTGGATCGGCGTTCGGCCCTGGGGCAATCGTCAGGCCTGCACGTCGCGCAGATCCAGCTCGCGGATCTATCGGCAGCTCTCTTGCTCCCGCGACGACGGCTGCCCATGCCTAGCAATTGCGCGCGCTCGTCTCGGATTACTGTTGGTCATCTAGTCTGCTTTCCTTCAACGACGCTGCGTCCCTCCGACCATGGCATGACGTGCATTCGGGAATGGTGATAAGCGCACCATGATGACAGCTTTTGGCGAGGTCCCATCACAACAGGTTCGCCGCACATATATGCGGTTCCAGGATCGCCATTCTTGAAGCCAACAATGGCCCGGCATTGGCCCTCACAGTGATCGACGAGCAAGACCCTGTTGGATCCATCGGGTCCTCTCACATGTCCGCTCCGGGATAGCGCATCAATCTCGCAGCGGCGGGTTGGGCACTCAGTGCCCGCAAACGTATATCGAAGCCTGCAAGGCTGGATTGGTCCTTCTTACATGTGGGCGATCTTGTCTTCATACGGGCCGGCGATCTGCGTGAACAGGACAGAAACAGCGTTCTTCGCAGTGAGCGCGATCCTCAGCCGCTTTGGCAGAAAAGCTCTCATCGCAAGCAACCGGCCTGCTCCGCTTTAGCACAGGAACTTCTGAAGCGACCGAACATTGGTGCTCCCTAGGGGGCACTCTACAATCTGACGCTACGTACGATTCAATCCCCCTGCGGGCTTATCGCGTGAATATGTCGAAACCGTCTTCGTTCGCCAGGAGCCAGCCGCATGACGAGGAGGGCGGGAGGCGCTTCACCAAGGCAGTTGGCTTTCTGTATTCGTCGTCTGCGGAACGCGCAGCTCGGGTCCGCTCGAGTGTGCGCGCATAGCTACGCCCAGCTGTGAGGCTGCTCGTCGCCGGCCACGAGTGATCAAGCGAATCAGTCAAGCTTACTTGAATGTGTGGATAGGAGCTGCCTCGGCGCCGGAATCAATCGTCCATGGCTGAATGCTCTCTCGAGTCTATGCGAATTGGCTTTGTCTATCCAGCCAAGCTCTCCCGCTGTCACCATCATAATAGGCTGCTTCCCGGGACTTCGGCGGCTGAGCAGAATAGGAAACGAGATCAATCGGCAGCGCGTTAATCTGGTCAATGAGCCAAACTCCCGTCAAGGCACCTAACAGTGACTTCGCCGTTCTAGATAACTTTGAACTATGGACCTCGAAAGGCGCCGTCAGGTGCAGGCCACGCCGGGTTGATCATCGCGGGTTCGATACTTGTGGGAAGATCTGCCGGGCGTCACGTTGGAAGCCCGCGCCTAAGCGGTACTCAGCCCTGGTCCCGTTGAGAGCGTCGCGGCTCGGGTCCAGATTGGCGCGTTTGCTACAATCGTTGTTGGTATCAAAGAGTTGCTATGGCGACTACTCCAGGTCGGCCGGGGGAAAGACGGTGGTTTTCCAGGCAACCAAGTGGCTGTTGGAACGAGCGGCGCAGTTGGCCATGCTTTCTGATGGACGGGCGGGGCCTTGTAGCGGCGCCGATCGGCGTTCCTCCCATTCATCTTGAGGCGCGTGCGATTGTTAGGCCGGCATTCTCCAGCACATCCAAAATCCTCTCAGCAACCGCCCGCGGATCTCGCTGGTCCTCTTTGCTCACGTTACAGGCCAAGGTAGCTGCGATGATCGCGTGCGCTGTTTTGCGCTGGAGGCAATCGTACTCGGCATACTCACCGCAAGTATTGCAGTTGATCACTGGTCGGCCGCTCCAGGGATCGTGCATTGCGATCTCGCACCAGTTATCTGTGTGACATTTCGGACAGAGCATAAATCGAGATTTCCTTGTGGTCTGACCTCGCGCGCTCCATGGCCATCAATTGAACGACTGCTTGGCAGCCAAAGCTGCAGAAGTCATTGCTGCTCCGGAGGCCCTGTTGCCCGTCTTTGGATACGAAAAACATGATGGACGCGGCGGCGGAGGCAATCCAGGCGCCCGAAGGGGGGGCTCCGGCATGAGCGGACCAGGCGACGCATCTCTGGCGAGAATGCTGGCAACGGTGTATGCCTACAGCTACCTGTTTCGGCGTGAGCAAGCTATTGCAGGTTCGCCGCGGCCGCATCACGGCTATGTAAGATGAGTATGGCCTCCAACTTCCATTCCACTCTGAGCTGCGAGGCCCCGATCTCCGGACCGCGACCTCTGCGTGAGCAATCTATCAAAGCGGGCAATCGCCACGCGACGATGCTGCTGCGATCTTAGAATCCGGTTCTCCTGCAGCCTGGCTTCATCGCGACACGTTGCAATGATTCGCCGAGGCGGCTTCACTGCGGCGTCCGAGACAACGCGGGCCTTCTGCAATCTGGCTCGCCAAATGACACACTCGAAATTGTGTCGCCCGGAAGCTGTTGTACGGCCAAGCACGCTCGCCACCTGTAAGAAGACCCTACAATCTGACGCTACGTACGATTCAAGCCCTAATGTCGAGAGTCGCGCATTTCGCGCCCCTCGCCGCGCTTGCTGCGAGCGGCTTGTCGCATCTCAGACATCAACAGAGCGGTCGGCAGATAACGGCAAATGAGGTGCTTTTGCGACAGCCAACCTACGGGATCTTACGTAGGGCATGTGTCGCATTTTCTTGATCTAAAAACTGCATCGTATTCCGCATGAAGCAAAAAAACCTGTTCTCAGACGCCAAACATTGGCGAAGCCGTGCTGAAGCGACCCGAAGAAAAGCGGAGTCGCTCGAGGACGACACATCCAGATGCAGGCTGATCAAGGTCGCTGAGGAATATGATAAGCTGGCTCGCCTCGCGGAGGGGCGGCAAAGAAATGAGGTTGACGGGCAGTTCTGATCGACCGGGCGGACGGTTGCACCGATCGTCAATGCTTGTGACCCCGGCGCGGGGTGTCTCTCCGTTGGAGCTCACAGCCCGCTAGGGCTGAACTGCGAAACTGCGTCATGCGGTAAGGCCAATGAGCGAGGCTGCTGAACGAGTGCGGACCGCGCGTGCGAGCCTCTGACCATGAATCCATTCTGGGTCACGGTGGCCGGCCACATAGATGACGCATTGACGGTGTCTCAGGCGGCAAGCCGGCTAACCGCTAGACATGAAGGAATGAGATGAAAGCCCACCGTCAGATCGTCGAAATCAAAGCCTCTCGCTCGATGAACTGGCGAGGCATTGGCGTCGCTTTGCATCATGTGCTGAAGCCTGCGACGTTTGTTTGGGTGGCAAAGTAGCCGGTTCGCCGGATCATGCCACGCGAATTGGCTTCCGCCGCCATTAAGCGTTTCAGTCGAATTCTGGCATCTTGCACCAAGCACGGCGAGCTCAACGCCATACGTTGCGGACTTGTTCAGGCGACGAGGCGAGCAGAAGCTCCTGCGGGCACGGCTTGCCAAGACAAGCCATGGTAGATGTCTGCGCAGATTGTCTGCGTGAGGCCTAGTTCGCAACGAACGCGCGAATGACGAGAAAGTTTAAGAGAGCTCAGATGTCGAAAGATAAACCCAAGAGAACTCCCCGGTGAACGATGCGGACAGAACCGATGTTCTTCATCCAAGTAAGTCGGTGCAGATGATCAGCGGCAGTCGGGGCCGCCCATGCCAGGGTACCAGCCGTTCGATGTACGAGTCGGACAACACGACTGGTGCCGGATGCAACTCTATCGGCCAAAAGAAGAAGGAGGACGCATGAGGAAGCAAAGTGTAGAAAGACTCGAAGCGGGGCGCGTCCGCGATGGCCGATTCGCCACCGCACCGGGGTCTGGTCCTTCCGGTCTCTTCTTCGTGCAGGGGCCTTGTGGCTGCCAACTCAAGATCGTCTGCTTCATCCGTCCGGGATGGGAGCATGTCTCTGTGTCGACGCCACGGCGATCTCCAAACTGGGAGGAGATGTGCTTCGCCAAAGATATGTTTTGGGATGAAGAGGAATGTGTGATGCAGCTGCATCCTCCTCATTCGCAGTATGTGAACAATAGTCGCTACTGCCTGCATCTCTGGAGGCCGACCCGTCAGGTCATTCCGATGCCTCCGGCAGCCTTCGTGGGCATCGTCGGGCTCGGGCCGTCTGAAGCGGCAATTCTGTTTGCGCAGATGAGTGCGACGTCTTAGCAGATCTCGCCGCGTCGTGCCAAGTCGGGCGGCGACGACGTGATCGAGAGTCCAGCGGAGTTGCTCACCACAGCCAGGGGCGGCGAGCAAGCCTAGGTGGCCACAGACCCGCTAAGGGCGCGCCGGGCCGCTACTCTGCGCCCCAGAGCCCAACCCGCTGCGCTTCTGGAGGCGGCGGGAGGTAACGCTCGCAGAGTCGGCTCGTCCGGGCCACCGTTTATTGTACGGGGATGTGACGCGCATAACCACACCATCGTGGAATCGGCCAGGTGAGCAGATTCGTGGATCCGTTGTACACGGCGCGCGGCCAAATACATTTGTATCAGGAGAGGCTCCTACGGGGCGCAACTACCGTACGCATCGGCTAGTTACCTGAGTGAGGCGCGTCGAGGAGCGTTGTTGCGCTTGTCTCGGCCTCGCGAGGAAATCCTGCATGAGGGAGCGGCGATTAGCCTGATACGAGCGCCATGCCCGCGCAACTCGGCGATATTTCTCGTCAATACCGGGCAAGAGTGTTGCTTTGCGAAGCTACGCACGACGGTGTCGCCTGTATGATCGACCGAAAATCTTGGGGGTGCTGTGGAAGTCGAAGGCAATAGCGGCCGCAACAGCGCGCCGGTCCGCCGCGACTGGGAACGTGCCGAGGCGGAAGGGGTTTACGCGCAGCCATTTGCCGAGCTCCTATTTCAGGCCCAGACCGTTCATCGCGGCAATTTTGACCCAAACCACGTCGAAACCGCAAGCCTGCTCAGCATCAAGACGGGCGGCTGTCCTGAAGACTGCACCTACTGCGCACAGAGCGTGCATTACGACACTGGCCTGAAGGCGACTCGCTTGATGGATCGCGCTGATGTGGTCGCCGCCGCGCAGCGCGCCAAGGCGGCCGGGGCGAGTCGCTTCTGCATGGCCGCGGCGTGGCGCAGTCCAAAGGACCGCGATCTCGATAAGGTCTGCGACATGATTGCCGCCGTTAAACGTGTCGGCATGGAGACGTGCGTAACGCTCGGCATGCTCACGCCAAAGCAAGCCGCGCGGCTCGCCGACGCCGGCCTCGACTTCTACAATCATAACGTGGACACTTCGCCGGAGTTCTACCGCAGCATCATCACTACGCGGACCTTGCAAGATCGGATCGACACTCTTACGCGCGTGCGCGAGGTGGGGGTCAAAGTCTGCTGCGGCGGCATTATTGGCATGGGTGAGCACGTCGATGACCGTCTCGGTATGCTGGTACTGCTCGCCAATCTTCCCAAGCATCCGGAAAGTATACCGATCAACCTGTGGAACGAGGTGGATGGCGTGCCGGTGAAGGTCACGGCGGAGCGTTCCGATCCGATTGCACTGGTGCGCCTGGTGGCGACCGCGCGGATCATGATGCCCAAGAGCGTCGTACGGTTGGCCGCCGGGCGCCAGTATATGACTGATGAACTCCAAGCCCTATGCTTCTTGGCGGGTGCGAATTCCATCTTTGTCGGCGATGTGTTGCTGACTACCAAAAACCCGCAACTTGACCGTGATGCAAGTTTGTTAGCCCGGCTCGGCATTACGTCTGGACTCGCTTAAGTCATCAGAACAACGGCGTGCTGCGTGCAAGCTATCAGCGTAGGTAAGAAATGCAGATTATCATGATGAAGGGAAAGATTCATTGCGCCTCGGTAACTGAATCCGACCTGCACTTTGAAGGCTCGATCTCGGTTGATCGCGCACTGCTGGACGCGGCCGGTATCCTGATTAACGAACGCGTCGAACTCTACAACCTCGAGACGGGGGCACGCTTTGCAACGTTTGTGACGGAAGCGCCACAAGGGTCCGGCACGGTAGACGTGAACGGTGCGGCGGCGCGACTGGCGATGCCAGGCGATAAAATAAGTATCGTTGCATACGCCTCACTTGACGAGGCGGATGCAAGAATCTTCAGGCCACGCATTGTGCTGGTTGATCGACAAAATCGCATCGTTCCGGTTTGAATCCAACAAGCTAGCCGCCGTAAGACCCTGTCGTTGGCGACCAGTTGGGAGTTTTGCTGCGTCCATCCTTGCTCAGCGAGTGAAGAATGAATTCCATCATTGCGGGTAAAGTCGCCAGCTATGCGGCAGGCTTAGATGCGCTTAAAAACGACGACCGCCTGCGGAGTCTCAGGCCGCGCACCGGGATTGACTTTTCATCAAACGATTATCTGGCCCTGGCGAGCGCGCCGCGCATGAAAAAAGCCATCGTCACCGCGCTCGAAGGGGGTACTCCGATCGGAGCCGGCGGATCACGGCTTCTGCGCGGCAACTGCGAGGAGCACGAACGCCTCGAAGCAGCAGCGGCGCGGTTCTTCGGCGCGCAGACCGCGCTCCTCTTCGGCGGTGGTTATGTCGCAAATTTTGCGGTGCTGACAACGTTGCCGCAACGGGACGACCTGCTCGTCCTTGATTCCCTGGTTCACGCCAGCATTCACGAAGGAGCACGAGCTGGCCGAGCCGCGTTTCGAATCAGCGCCCATAACGACCCCCAGGTTATCGAAAGCGCAATTTGCGACTGGCGTGCCGCGGGCGGAGCGGGGCGGGTCTGGATCGTAGTCGAGAGCCTCTACAGCATGGATGGCGATTTCGCACCGCTTGAAGACCTGCTCGCGATCGCGGACCGGCACGATGCGTTCTTGGTTGTGGACGAAGCTCATGCCACCGGCGTTTACGGCGAGCAGGGGCGAGGCCTCACAGCGGCCTATGAAGGACGCGAAAATCTCCTGGTTATTCATACCTGCGGCAAGGCGCTGGGAGCCGCCGGCGCGCTTGTCACCGCGTCTGGCGTGCTGCGCGACTTCATAATCAATCGCTGTCGCCCGTTTATCTTCGCGACCGCCCCTTCGCCGTTAATGGCGGTAGCCGTACGGGAGGCTCTCGTGATCCTGCAGGAGGAGCCGGAGCGCCAACAGCGGCTGGCGAGGCTTGTCGCGTTCACGCATCGGGAGATGGTTGCGAGAGGCGAGAGAAGTCCTTCGAACTCGCAGATCCTGCCCTATATCATTGGCGAGAATGCCCGCGCCATGAGGCTAGCGTCCGCGCTACAGGCTCGCGGATTTGACATCCGAGGAATCAGACCGCCAACGGTGCCGGCCGGCACGGCCCGTTTACGAATTTCACTGACGCTCAACGTCGGAGAGAATGAGGTGCGTGCGATGCTCGATGCCCTCGCTGAGGAGACGAGGGGCGGATCTCGATGAGTCAGCGAATCGTGGTGACCGGCACAGATACAGGGATCGGCAAAACTGTCTTTTCGGCAGGCCTTGCCCATCTTCTCGGCGCGAATTACTGGAAACCAATTCAGGCCGGTGTTGAAGGAGAGACCGATAGCCAGCAGGTCGCACGACTGAGCGGTCTTCCGGCCGATCGGATCGTTCCGGAGCGTTACCGCCTTAAAACGCCCGCTTCCCCGCATCATGCCGCCGAAATAGATGGAATTCGCATCGACCCCGATTCGCTCGTCCTGCCGCATACCGGGGAGCGACCGCTCGTCATCGAAGGCGCTGGCGGGCTGATGGTGCCGCTGAATTCTAGCGCACTCTACATCGATATCTTCCAGCGGTGGCGACTTCCCGTCGTGCTTTGCGCGCGCACGCTACTCGGGACCATCAATCATTCGCTGCTCTCGATAGAGGCCTTGCGAAAGCGCCAGATCGACATTCTTGGGATCGCATTCATCGGGGAAAGAAATTCTGAAACTGAGAGCGCAATTTGTGACATCGCGCGGGTGCGTTGGTTAGGACGGCTGCCCTGGATTTCTCCTTTGACGGCAGACAGCCTACGGGATGTCTTCAAAGGCTCGTTTGTTCCCGGCGATTTCAAGCCATGAAGCCAAACAAGAGGTGGCCAATTTGGCACCCATTCACGCAGCATGCTCTTCACAACGAGATGACCAAGGTTGTGCGTGGCGACGGTGCTTATCTCTACACGGCGGATGGTCATCGAATCATAGATGCAATCTCATCCTGGTGGGTCGTCACTCACGGCCATTGCCATCCGCAGATCGTGAGCGCGATTCAGGAACAGGCCGGCAAGCTGAACCAAATCATTTTCGCCGGCTACACGCATGATCCGGCTGAGGAGGTCGCTCGGCTCCTTTTGAAACTCACACCCCAAGGCTTGGACCACGTGTTCTACTCGGACAGTGGCTCAGCCAGCGTGGAAGTCGCCTTGAAGATGGCGCTCGGCTATTGGCACAACATAGGCGAACAGCGAACACGCATCGTTGTCATGCAGCACTCCTATCACGGGGACACGTTCGGTGCGATGTCAGTTGGTGCCCGCGGTGTCTTCAACGTGGCGTACGGACCTCTCCTGTTCGACGTGACCTCAATCCCGTTCCCTGCGAGCGGTCTTGAGCGGGCGACGCTTGATGCGCTTGAGTCAGCATGTCGGAACGAAAATCCCGCAGCCTTTATTGTCGAGCCTCTGGTGTTAGGGGCAGGCGGAATGCTGATGTACCCAGCTTGGGTGCTAAGAGAGATGAAGCGGATCTGCGAGGCGTCGGACGTCCTGTTCATTGCCGATGAGGTCATGACGGGCTGGGGCCGCACCGGAACAATCTTCGCCTGTGAGCAGGCCAATGTTGTGCCAGACATAGCGTGCTATTCGAAGGGTCTCACGGGAGGGGCGCTGCCGCTCGCGGTGACACTCTGCCGGGCGGAGATTTTCGATGCCCATTATTCAAAAGACCGTACGCGCACATTCTTTCACTCGAGTTCGTACACGGCAAATCCGGTGGCCTGTGCCGCCGCTAAGGCTAACCTGGATCTGTGGAAAGACCAGGAATGTCACCGGCGCATCGCTGCGGTTGCAACCATGCAGGAGCACGCAATTGAAGCATTCCGCGCCGATCCGCGCTTTGCAAACGTTCGCCGTAGCGGCACCATCACAGCACTCGATCTGAAGACGAGAGATACCGGCTATCTCGCAGGCATCGGCCCGAGGCTTCACGCCTTCTTTAAAGACCGTAATCTCTTGCTGCGCCCACTCGGTAATACGATTTATGTGATGCCGCCATATTGTGTAACAGCAGGTGACCTGGACGAAATATATGTAGGCATTTGTGACGCTGCCGATACACTGGCCTGAAGACGCGCGCGGCAGCGCAAGATCAAGGATCCTGAGCTGTCGTCGGCTTCCCGAACGACTTGAGAGAGCCTTGCCATAGACCTACGAAATGGACGATTGTGACCTCGCATCTGCAATGTGGGTGCTGCCGGCCGGGCGAGATCGCGGGCTTCGCCGGGCCGGCCCACAGTGTCATGCGCGTTCGGTTTCGGTCCGATCGCGTTATCGCGATTGGTTGCGTGTTCATCTGTGTGGATGCCTGCGCGAAGTTGTTACAAAATCATGAAGTTATGCGTCCATTGGTGACGGCCTGTTGCGGAAGTTCCGCCGTTATTTCGATTATGAGATTGCCTGGACGGCAGGTCTTATCAAGCCTCTACGGACGTGGAGATGCTGGACACGTCATCCGCATTCCGGAGTTTGCGGCAGCCGTGCGAGCGTTGGTGCATCTTTCCTATTTCCCTCGCCTGGGTCGCGGTCGTTTGCGGAACCTGCAGTCCGCCGAAGCCGCGGCTTTAAGCGCCATAAGCCCATCCTTGTCGTATCCATCCGAGCTAGGCCGCGGACAGGGGCTCACCGATTCCACCGCTTGAGGAGTTCGGGGTCTTCCTTGTGCATCCTGATGAGCTCCGTCAGGTTTTCGATGCCGAAGTCGGTGAACGCCATGACCTGGTCGTCACCTATGCCGTAAACCCAGATGACGCCATCCTCTGTGTCCATTCCGTTGGCCACGTCCCAGAGCCAGTCCTCGTCTACGCCGAGGTCTGTTGCGACGCGAGGACGCGTTCTCGCACGATGTCGTCGGGAAAGGCCTGGCGAACGGGCCGCCTGCGCTCAAACGAACGCACCGTCTGCGTCTTGCCTGCTGCCTTCTCGGCGGCGAGTTCATCCTCGGTCGCGGCCGCCTCAAGCTCCTCAAGCTCCAGCTCTAGCTGATCGAGCAGCCGCGCCGATCGTTCCGAGCGCGTGCCATAGAGCGTCCGCCGCAGCTTCTCGATC
>NZ_JADPKU010000101.1:0-34305 GCF_023074095.1 Bradyrhizobium sp. 137 | reverse complement strand
GCCGCTCTGCAGATAGCGATTGTAATACTTGCGGAAGGTCTGCGAGCAGGTCCCGTGGTGCCGATAGAAGTCGCCGACCCGGTTGAACAATGGCGATCGGCCAGCCTTCACCGCCTCATACTCCGGGATCAGAAAACGCCACTTCTGCAGATAGTTGCGCTCAATCGTCCAGTCATAGCTGTTGTCGCGCATCGGATCGTCCTCCGCTGGAGCGATCCAATCAGCGAATTAGTGAACATGCACAGCAATGACGACGTGTGGCGAGCAACATCGTGATGCTCGCGCCGCGGGCAAGAGCGTGCAAGGCTCCGCCTATTCGTCCTTGCCGCGCGTGATCGCGATGGACGCGTCCGACTTGGTGCGGCTGCATTCCATGTTGAGCCGCCGGTAGCGCATGCTGATCTTGTCGCCGCGCAACAGGCCCATCCGCTTCAGGCAGCGTGTCGCGCCCGTGGTGGTGTCGTCCTTCGTCACGGTGAAGACGATCGCCGCCATCGACCCCACCAGCGCATAGAACTCTGGCTTGGGCTTGCGATCGCCCTTGGCATAGAGCTCGATCGAATATTTGTCGCCGCGGCAGCCAACGGACAGGTCCTTGGCCGCCGGGTGCGTCAAATAGACGATGTTGGCGGCCCGGAAATTCACCTTAAGTCGATCGATCTGGTTCGCCAGCTCCTTGGCGCTGTCGTCGCAGCGGTCGGCGCGCGCGGGGAAGGTGAGAGCCACAAGGCCGGTGATGGAGGCGGCGACCAGGATCGCGCCGCGGAGGTTCAAGTTCAATGTCATGATGAAAAGCCCCTTGCGGCGTGCATTCAAGCGTCGGCGGGCGCGAAGCGCAAGGGTGGGCGCCGGCCTTTCCACGTGCTGTGCCAATGCCTTCCCGAGCCCCTAGCCACCCTCTCCCATGCGCCCCGGTCCCTTTCTTTTCCGTCCAAAATGGGCTTAGAACGCCTCTATGCCGAGGGCCTATGAGGCCACAAACCCCGAGATCCGCTATGAACGCTCCCACTGCCTTTCCCGACGAGTCAAAACCCGTGCCGCCCTACAAGCACACCCCGCTGTTCCCGCTGGGCAAGGACGAGACGCCCTACAAGAAGATCTCGTCCGAGGGTATCAGGGTTGAGAAGGTTCTGGGCAAGGACATGCTGGTGGTTTCGCGCGAGGCGCTGCGGGCGCTGTCGGAGGCCGCTTTCGGCGACATCAACCATTACCTGCGGCCGGGCCATCTGAAGCAGCTTCGCGCGATCCTGGAGGACGGCGAGGCGAGCCCGAACGACAAGTTCGTTGCCCTCGACTTTTTGAAAAACGCCAACATTGCCGCGGGCGGCGTGCTGCCGATGTGCCAGGACACCGGCACCGCGATCATTATGGGCAAGAAGGGCTGCAACGTCATCACCGACGGTGACGACGAGGCGGCGCTGTCGGAGGGCGCGCGCGATGCTTACTTGCGCCGCAATCTGCGCTACTCGCAGGTCGCCCCGCTCTCGATGTTTGAAGAGAAGAACACCGCCAACAACATGCCGGCGCAGTGCGAGATCTACGCCGAGGGTGACGACGCCTACAAGTTCATGTTCATGGCAAAGGGCGGCGGCTCCGCCAACAAAAGTTTTCTGTTCCAGGCCACGCCGTCCGTCCTGACCAAGGACCGGCTCCTCGCGTTTCTGAAGGAAAAGATCCTGACGCTCG
The DNA here is from genome assembly GCF_023074095.1 of Bradyrhizobium sp. 137. Classification (NCBI taxonomy): domain Bacteria; kingdom Pseudomonadati; phylum Pseudomonadota; class Alphaproteobacteria; order Hyphomicrobiales; family Nitrobacteraceae; genus Bradyrhizobium; species Bradyrhizobium sp. 137. The sequence goes on along the minus strand of NZ_JADPKU010000101.1, from coordinate 32,619 downwards.
GCACCGCGGCGTGCCCGCCCTATCACCTCGCCATCGTGATCGGCGGCACCTCGGCCGAGCTCTGCATGAAGACGGTGAAGCTCGCCTCCGCCCGCTATCTCGACGCGCTGCCGACCCACGGCTCGCCCGACGGAAATGCCTTCCGGGACGTCGAGATGGAGAAGGAAATCCACAAGATGACGCAAAGCTTGGGGGTGGGCGCGCAGTTCGGCGGAAAATATTTCTGCCACGACGTGCGCGTGATCCGGATGCCGCGTCATGGCGCTTCGCTGCCGATCGGGCTTGGCGTGTCCTGCTCGGCCGACCGCCAGGTGCTCGGCAAGATCACGAAGGATGGCGTTTATCTCGAGGAGCTCGAGCACAACCCGGCGCAATACCTGCCGCAGGTGGAGCAGTCGCTCGGCGGCGAGGTCGTCAAGATCGATCTCAACCAGCCCATGAAGGACATTCTGGCGACGTTCTCCAAGTACCCGATCAAGACGCGGGTCTCGATGACCGGCACCATGATCGTCGCGCGCGATTCCGCGCATGCCAAGCTGCGCGAGCGGCTGGAGAGGGGCGAGCCGCTGCCGGACTATTTCAAGAACCATCCGGTCTATTACGCCGGACCAGCCAAGACGCCCGAAGGCTATGCCTCCGGCGCGTTCGGCCCGACCACCGCAGGCCGCATGGATTCCTTCGTCGACCAATTCCAAGCTGCGGGCGGTTCGATGGTGATGGTGGCGAAAGGCAACCGTGCTCCGGCCGTGCGCGAGGCCTGCAAGAAATATGGTGGCTTCTATCTCGGCTCGATCGGCGGGGCCGCGGCGAACCTTGCCGAGCACTGCATCAAGAAGGTCGAGGTGCTCGAATATCCCGAGCTCGGCATGGAAGCGATCTGGCGCATCGAAGTCGTCGACTTCCCGGCGTTCATCATCATCGACGACAAGGGGAATGATTTCTTCAAGGAATTGAATTTGGGCTAGCGGCTTCACCCTGCTTGCGCGCTCGTGAGCGTGCATGTGCCCTTACGGAAGTCCGTGATGCCCGGGATTGCACGGATCTTTCTTGCTGCCGCGAGCACGTGAATGGCCGAGGCAGTCCCGGCCATGACGATGCGGAAAGCTTAGGCGCGCCCTGTCGCTGTCAGCGGACGGCAGACCGGCCTTAAGCGCGCGTGCCCGTAAACGGGAAGCTACCCATCGGGCCGATGCCCATCTCGCCACTGATGCTGTCGCCCGAGACGGTGCCGGTGAATTCGAGCGTGAGCGGCATCGGATTGGTGATCGAGACCTTCCAGGAGACGTTGTCGCCGCTGACGTTGCCGTCGAAAATCTCGGCGGTACTACCTTCCGCACCCTGCGTGCCCGTGAGCGTGCCGCCCGCGGCCTTCAGGCTGAGCGTCGCCTGGCGCTCGCCCATCGGCGTCGTCATGGTCAGATTCCAGTTGCCGTCCACGGCCATTCCCGTCTCCCGAACAAATCCCGGCGGGCCGCGACGATCCGCGGCCAGTCCTGTGGCGAGCCTATAACCCAACTCGCAGCTCCTGCCTAACGCTCCGATGGGGCAATTAGGCGCGGGCAGCGGCGCGCCGGCGGCTGGTGACGATGAGGCGCAGAACGACGTATTGCACGGCAAATGCCAGGATCTTGGCGCCGCCCGCGACGACGGTGAGATAGAACGCCCACAGCTTCAGATCGCCGGTCGAGGCGACGGCGATCACGCCGACGCCGATCGCGAACATCAGCACCGCCCAGGCATAGCCCGCAGCCGTCACATATTCCGGAACGGTCTCGACGACGATCGGCGGCATGTAGCGCAGCATCCAGCCGCGCTTGAGCATGATGAGTCCGATCGCGAAATGCGCGATCGCAGGCTTTGCCAGCATGAAGCGGGGATCATTGGTCAAGAGTGTGATCGCGCCCAGTCCAACAACGAGCGCGAGGCTCGCATAAGTCATGTAGTTGAGCTGCTGCCCCTTGACGCGGGCATAGATCACCTGCGCGATCGCGCCGGCGATCGCCACCGATGTCGCCAGGATGACGTTATCGGTGATGAGGTAGACGGCGAGGAAGACGATGGCGGAAAAGAGGTCGGAGGCGAGGCGAGCGAATACGTCCTTCATCGTCGATCCTGTTCAGCGGGCGCTGGGCAATGCGCGGGCGGGCGTACCGTACTTGATCTGGCGATACTCGGGATACCACTTTGTGAAGTAGATTGCGCTGTTGCGGGCGGCGAAGGCGACCGCAACACTCGACCAGAGCGGCAGCCCGGGGACGTAGAGCAGCACGAGATTGGCGCCGGCCATCAACAGCGCGGCTGCGGTCCAGGCGCCGGTTATGACGTAATTGGCGTAAAGGAAGCCAGGGATTGCCGCGGTTTCGGCCGGGACCGATTCAAGCGCATATTGCAGTGTGAAGGGACGGCGGGCCAGCATCGAGCCGAGTGAAATGACGAAGATGCCGATATCGACCGACAGCTTGACCCCGAGCGTGCCGAGCCCGGGATCGACCAGCGCGAGATAGAGGCCGATTGCGGCGAACACGGTCGCCGAGCCTGCAGCCAGGATCTTCACCGAGCGGCCGCGCGCGACATCGATTGCAACGGTGGCGAGGCAGATCGCGGAGGCCGCGAACACGCTGATCGTCGCCGAGGTCACCAGCATCAGCAACGCGAAGACGGCGTAGGGCGCGAGGATCAGGAAAATCGCCATATGCCACCTCGTCAGGCCGAATCTTTACAACGTCAAGATACGTAGCCGAACGCGAAAATTGGGTCAAGCGAAATCTTTACAGTGTCAAAATGACGAAGGCGGCCTCTAGAAGATGAATTGCTGCAGTGGCTTGTTCGGACGCCTCCTCGGCCAATTCCGCCCAGGGGAGGCGCGACAGGATCGGCGCCGCTGCGGCGCTCAAAAGAGCCGCGGCGAGCAAGATGCCGCCGTTGAAGATGGTATGGCTGCTTCGCTTCAGCCGGATCATCTCGAATGCGAGCGCGGCGCAGGAGAGAGCGAGAACGGCGAGGCAGGCTGCTGTGATCGAGGGCACGTGCATGTGGAACCTCTTGGTGATGCATCCGCGCCGTCATGCCGGCCTCGCCGAGTGCGCGCCCGGAATGACGAGGAGGGCGTTACGCCGCCCCAACCCAATTGCCGTGAAAGCCGTCGGGCACGCGGTGGCCGAGCTGGACAAGCGCGACGGGACCGGCCTCGACATCGGTGGCGTTGAACACGGCGAGGTCGCTGCGGTTCTCTCGCGCGCGCCAGACCAATGCGAGCAGCCAGCCGTCGCCCTCGGCCGCATCCTTCGATCGTTCGACGAACACCGGCTCGGAGATGGTGTCGCCGGCCGGCAGCAGATAATGGCCGAGCCGTCTACCGCTGCCGTCGACATGGACGATGCCTGAGAGCGCGTCGAACATCGGCAGCCGCGGATTGGCGCAGGCATACCAGCCGTGGCGGCTCTTCAGTCCGGCGCGGCGATCGTCGATGCGGGGGAATTCGCCGGTGAGATCGTCGAGATAAGTCTGCTGGAAGCGGTCGGTTTTTCCCGAAAGATCGAACGTCCAACGGCAGTGGCGGGCGCGCGACTTCTCCGGATCTGTCGGCCGACCGTCGGGACGCGGAAACAACGGCGGCTCCTCGAACTGCATGACGTCGGCGATGATGCGCTGATCGTCCTCCCACGCATTCATGACGTGGAAGACGTAGCAGGCCTCAGCTCGAAACCAGACGATATCCTTTGCCGTACCGTTGCGCTTCATCACGCCGACATAGGCGCCCTTGTCCGGCTCCCAGGCATAGGGCGGTCGTCCGCTCATCGCGCGTTCCATGCTGCCGGTGATGGGGAGGATCGGAAACAGCACATGGTTCGCGGTAACGATGAAGTCGTGCACCATGCTGGCATAGGGCGCCTCGAAACGCTCGAAGCGCGTCGCCCGTCCTGACGCATCGATCGCTCCGTAGGAGAGGGCAGGGGTCAGCGGTCCCGCCGCATTGTACCCGAAGAATACGAGTTCGCCGGTCACAGGATCGATCTTCGGATGCGCCGTGAAGCTGCCGGCGATGCGGCCTTGGTAGTTGTGATAGCCGCGCGTTGCCAGCGTACCCGGCTCGATCTCGGTCGGCAGGTGTGCTTCTTCCAGCGCCAGCAGCTTGCCGGCATGGAAGATGATGTTGGTGTTGGCGACGCCGCCGTCAGAGAGATCCGCCGGGGCATCCGGCAGCTTGCGGCCGAAGCCGCCGAACAAAGCGCGGCCGGCGTCGTGCTCGGCCAGCCATTTCGGCGTGCGGACCCAGCGGTTGCGGTAGCTCGCGCGTGCGTTCTCGAGGTGGAAGGCGTGCAGCATGCCGTCGCCCACAAACCAGTGCGCACCGGGCGACGAGAACTGCGGATTGGGGCCGTTGCGATAGAGCGTGCCGTTCAACTCGCGCGGCAATTCGCCGATGAGCTTGAGGTACGCCGCGTCGGCTTCGAAGGGAATTGGCGCGATATTGTTGCGCTGCTCGGTGACGACGTCCTGCTGCACGGCGTATCCTTCCCTATCTTTACATCGTAAAGATCAGATAGTGCCGATTGTCGTTGCGGTCAAGGGAAATCTTTACACTGTCAATATGGCGCCTTATAGCTTGAGCATGGGCAAAAGCGAAACCAGGGCGGCGCGCGGCCTACGCCCCCCGAAGAAGACATCGTCGACCTCGCACGTCTTGCCGCGTCTCGCGCGGCGCCCGGCAGTTGCGAAGGCTGAGACACCCTATCATCACGGCGCTCTGCGGGAGGCGTTGCTCGAGGCCGCCGAACGGGTGCTGGAGCGCGACGGGCTTGCCGGCCTGACATTGCGCGCGGTGGCACGCGAGGCGGGCGTCTCGCACGCCGCTCCCACCCATCATTTCGGAGACCTCACGGGCCTGCTCAGCGAGCTCGCGGCGGTCGGCTTCCGCCAATTCAACGCGGCGATGGCAGCTTCATCCGATGCCGCGTCCACGCCGCTTGAACACGCACTGGCGCGGCCGAAAGCCTATGTTGCCTATGCGCAGGCGCATCCCGGCATGTACGGCATCATGTTTCGCACCGAGCGGCTCGATTATTCCAGGCCCTCGCTGCGCGAGGCGGCCGAAGCCTCCTTTGCCGGGCTCGCCAATGCCGTCGGCATGATGCGCCAGGAGCAGATCAGCGGCGATGCGCTGACCTTGAACCAGGGCGCGGCGATCGCGCGGGCCTGGTCGCTGGTGCACGGCTTCACCATGCTGCTGCTCGATGGCCGGCTCGAAGATATCCTGGAGAGGTTGCCCGAGGGAACGACGGCCGAACGGCTGCTCGAGGCGATGCTGACGTCGCCCGTGACCACGAAATTGCCGCCTGGCGGCTGTTTGCCCCCGGCGAAGACCTAGCGCATGGTCGCGAGCTCGACGGCGCGGCCTCTTGTGCCGATGATCTTGACCTCGTCCTTGCCGCACCTGAAGCCGCGGGCGAAATCGTCGGCGGCCTTGCGCGCGAGCTCATTGGCGGTGGGATTCGCGATCGCATCGACATAGGCGACGTGACAGACCGGACCCGGCGGCAGCCGGGTCACGACCAGCATGGCTTTGGTGTTCGGCCGCCCCTGCTTGTCGGGATCGCTGCTGTCGGCGATGTGCCAGCGCTGAATGATCGCAAATGGCTTGGCGCCCGCAGCTCGCCATTCGACAGTCGTGTCCGATGAATTGAAGGGAGCGAACCAAACTTTGGCCGCCGGCTCCTCGGCCGCTTCCTTGCGATTGCGGCCGACCGAGACGACCTCGCGAAGATCATCCTCGGCGATCAGCACTACGAGGCCGGACTTGCCCGGACAGACCCGCATGGTGCTGCCGTCGAGCGCGCTGGGCTTACCGATCTGGCGGCAATCTTTCGGCGCGGTCGAGGTGTAGATGCCGCCCACGGCCTCGGCGCAGGCCCAATTGACGGCGGCGCATATCAGCAACACGGATAGGCATGTGGTGACGATGCGGATCATGATGACGCTTCGATGCAGCTGGAACTTCGTAGCATCAGACGTCTTGACTGTGGGCAAGGTTCAAAAGCGCCTCCAGGCACCTGACAGCGGCGCGGAATCGTTCTAGAAGAGCGGCTCGCCTGGGCCGCTCCGGCCCCGTTCGCGTCCTCGTTCTCTTGATCATGCCAGCCATATCCTCGAACAAACCTTATCGCGTCGGCCGTTCCAAGACAGGGCTCGGCCTCTTTGCCACCAAGCCGATCAAGAAGGGCACCCGGATCATCCGCTATTTCGGGCCGATCCTGGACTCGCGGATTCCGGCGCACGACGAGATCGAGAACAAATATCTGTTCGAGCTCAACGGGCGCTGGACCATCGACGGATCGGTGCGCAAGAATCTCGCCCGTTACATCAATCATTCCTGCCGGCCCAACGCCGAGTCCGACGTCCGCCCGCGCGAGCGCAAGGTCTTCATCCGCGCCATCAAGAACATCGAGCCGGGCGACGAGATCAACTACGACTACGGCACCGACTATTTCAAAGCCTATCTGAAGCCGATCGGCTGCAAGTGCGATTCCTGCGAGAAGAAGCGCAAGAAGCTGCGCGCCGAGGCGCGGGCCCAACGCACCAAGGCGAAGGCGCGGGCCGAGCGCAAGGCCGCGAAGGCGGGCGCCAAGAGTGCGAAAAAGAAGGCTCCCAAAAAGAACCAGCTCAACGGTCACGCCGTCGCCAAGACGAACGGCCGCGCGCGGGCGTAGGAATCCAAGATTCCGGGGCGGTGCGCAGCGAACTAGGGTGCGCCCTTGCGCACCTGAGAATCTCGAGATTCCGGGTCTCTGGTGCTGCCGCACCAGCCCCGAATGGCAGTGATCGGTAGGTCACGCCGCCACCGCACTCGCGCTCCTCCGCAACCCCACATATTGCAACTCCGCGAACACGCCGGTCGCGATGGCTTGCGCCACAACCATCAGCTCGCCCATGAGGTTCGGCGACACCGCGCCTGAAAGCAGCAGCGCGATGCTGCCGACCGTCCAGGCCGCGTTGCCGATCACGACCAGCAGCACGAGCGCCTTGGAAACAGATGCACGCGCGGCGAGCCAGCCGACCAGTACGGTGTAGGCAATCAGGAAGAGGCCGGTCTCACCCAGCAGCGCTTCGGGAAGGTTGAACAGCGAGGCGAACGTGCTCGCGCCGAAAGTGAAACCCAGCGCGGCGACGCCGCTGAAGACGGCATCGGCGAGCAGTGCACGGCGCAGGAAAGTGGACGCTTCGATCATCGTGGTTCTCCTTGGTTGAGGTCGAGGGACATCACCGCAATCCGCGCCACCAGGCGCGGACGAGGCGGGCGAGGCGGAACGGGCACAGGCTCCTGCCGACGCCGTGCTCGAAGGCGATGACCTGCGCGACGACATAGTCGCCGGTCGAATGCACGAGCGGCTCCGGGACGTTGAGGCTGCCCGCCAGCATCCGGGTTGCGAAGGCCATGGCCCAGGGCAAGACGTGGTCAGCGATGGTCCGGTAGAGCAGCAGCGCGATCATGGTCATCTCCTGTTGCGACCGACGATGCGCGCGTCCGCGCCTCAATTCGATTACCTCGCGGGTAATGGAAGGGCCGAAATTCGCATGCTAGGTTTTCGATCATGAACGCACATGCATCCACGGCACGTACTGAGCGCAGCCAACCGGTCCATATCGGCGACCATTTGCGAGAATGGCGGCAGCGCCGCCGCATGAGCCAGCTCGATCTCGCCGGCGAGGCCGAGATCTCCGCGCGCCATTTGAGCTTCGTCGAGACCGGCCGCGCCGCGCCCTCGCGCGACATGGTGCTCAGGCTCGCCGAGCGCCTCGACGTGCCCTTGCGCGAACGCAACGTGCTGCTGGTCGCGGCCGGCTATGCGCCGGCGTTCCCGCAGCGCCCGCTGGAGGATCCCGCCTTGACATCAGCCCGCCAGGCGATCGACATCGTCCTCAAGGCACATGAGCCCAATCCGGCACTGGCGGTGGACCGGCATTGGAACCTGGTCTCGTCCAACCGCATGGTGGCGCCGCTGCTCGACGGCATCCCGCAGCATCTGCTCGGCCAGCCCTTGAACGTGTTGCGACTTGCCTTTCATCCCGAGGCGCTGGGGCCGCGTACCGTCAATCTTGCGGAATGGTGCGGGCATCTGCTCGAGCGGCTGCACCGGCAATGCGAGGCGACCGCCGATCCTGAACTGATCAAGTTGTATAACGATCTAAAAAGCTACCCCATCCCGGCGCGTGCGGCGCCGCTGCCGAGCGACAATGTCGCGATCCCGTTCAAGCTGCGCCACCAGGGTGAGATCCTGAGCTTCTTTTCCACCACCATGGTGTTCGGCACGCCCGTCGACATCACTCTGTCGGAGCTGGCGCTGGAGACCTTCTTCCCGGCGGACGAGCGCACTGCCGAGCGGCTGAAGCAGATGGCGGCCACACTTTCTTAGCCGCGTTTACAGGGTGCACGAGGGCCCGCATAATCGGCGGATGGATACACGCTCGTCCCGGTCCTTGCGGCCGGCCAATCCGGTCGGCAATCTCCTGCGCGCCTGGCGCATGCGCCGTGCGTTTAGCCAGGCGGAGCTGGCGTTCGAGGCCGGCATCTCTGTCAAGCATCTCAGTCATGTCGAGACCGGCAAGGCGGCGGCCAGTCGGGACATCCTCCTCCAGCTCGCCTCCGCGCTCGATTTGTCGCTGCGCGACCGCAATGCGCTGCTCGAGGCCGGCGGCTTCGCGCGGCAATATGGCGAGCGCGACCTCGCCGCGCCCGAGCTTGCCGATGCGCGGCGTGCCATCGATCTTCTGCTCAGCCGTCACGAGCCATTTCCCGCGATCGTCACCGACCGGCGCTGGAACGTGAAACAGGCCAACCGCGCGGCCTCGCGTCTGATGACGATGCTGCTTGGCTCTGAACGTATGCAGCGTCCGCTCAACCATATGCGCATGTTCCTCGCGCCGGACGAGCTCAAGCCGTTCGTCGAGAACTGGCCAATTGTCGCGGCAGCGCTGTTGTCGCGGGCGCGTCATGAAGCGATGGCCGCCCCGCTCGACGATGCCCTGCAATCGACCTGGCGCGAATTGATGCGCTTGCCGGAGCTGCCGGCGCCTCAACTCGAGGACGAGGCCGTGCCGGGGCCGTTGTGCGAGGTGCGCCTGCGCAAAGGTGAGGTCGGCATCGGCCTGATCGGTGCGGTCCTGACGCTCGGCACACCGCAGGACGTCACGCTCCAGGAGCTTCGTGTCGAGATGTTCATGCCGACGGATGCAGGGTCCGAGACGACGCTGATCGCGCTTGCGTCTCAGGACGCCTGAGCCTGCACGGCCTCACGCCGCTCGAAGCTCAGGGCCTGCATCACCTCGGCAAACGGACCGTTGCGATCGCTCAGCGTCGCCGTGGTCAGGCCCGCGCCGTTGGCGCCGACGCCCGTCGCCGCGCGGATCAGGATCCATTCGCCCTCCGGCGGCCGGACGAAATAGAGGCTGATCTCGGGATTGATGAAGGTCCATTGGCGCATATCGACCATCTGCGCGACGCCGCTGGAGAAGTCAGCGGCCTGCACCGCCTGGAGCAGCGGCGTGTTCGGCTCGCCTTCGACCAGCGCGGCGTCGAGCCGCATCCAGGCGGCGGCCGGACCCGGCTTCTCCAGTGCGCCCTCGATCAGCCGCACCGACACATTCTGGAAATAGCGGCTCCATTTCTGCGCGAAGGCCGGCGGCGGCGTGCCTGCCTCGGGCGCCTGGTCGAGCGCTGCGGGCGCCGCGAAGGGATCGACCGGCGATTCTCCGCTCTGCGCCGTCAGCAGCGCCGTGCAGCGGCCGATCTCGGTCTCGCCGTCCATCAGCCGCACTTGCGCGGTCTTGGCCTTGCGCCCGTCGCGCAGCAGTTCAGTGGTGGTCCTGAAGGCGCGCAGGCCTGCCGGTCGCCAGAGATCGAAGGTCAGGCGCCGCACCGCAAAGCCCGATTCGGTTGCGAGCCGCTCGACCTCACGGGCCATCAGCGCGGTGGTAGCGCTTCCCTGCAACATGTCCGGCGACCACGGACCGCCGGCATGCTCCGTAGCCCGAAATTGATGACCTTCCGGCCTGAAAATGGCTGTCATTGCAGTCTCCCGCTGGTTCGATCGTGCAGCGAGTATCGGGGCGGGTTGCGTTTCCTACAATAACCGCAGAGGTGAAGTCGTGAGCCATGCGGGATGGGCGCCTTGCGCGGCCTCTGGTTCGGCTTATCTTCCGACGGACCCGTAGACTGCCCGAAGGAGGCGCCGCCATGAGCACGCTGAAACCGCTCCAGATCGACGTCGTCTCCGACGTGGTGTGCCCCTGGTGCTATATCGGCAAACACCGCATCGAGAGCGCGTTGGCGCTCGTGCCTGATGTTCCGGTCAAGCTCAATTTCCGGCCCTTCTTCCTCAATCCCTGGGTGCCGCGCGAGGGCATCAGCCGCGAGGACTATCTCACCCAGAAGTTCGGCTCGGTCGAGGCCTATAAGGGCATTGCCGGGCGCGTCGTCGCGGCCGCAAGCGAGGAGGGGCTCGTCTACCGGCCTGAGCTCGTGGCGCGTCAGCCCAACACGACCGATTGCCATCGCCTGATCCTCTGGGCCGAGGCGATCGGCAAGGCGCCCGAGATGAAGCAGCGCCTGATGGAGCTCTATTTCCGCGACGGCGGCGACCTCACCGAGGTCAACGTGCTGGTGCAGGCAGCCGCCGATGTTGGCCTCGATACCGACGACGTGCGCAAGCGCCTTGCCACCGACGAGGATGTCGCGCGCGTTTCGGCGGACGCACAGGAGGCCGCCGAGAAAGGCATCTCCGGCGTGCCGACCTATGTGTTCGCACAGAAGTACGCCGTCTCCGGCGCGCAGGATCCGAACCTGCTCGCGCGCGCCATCCGCCAGGTCTCGGCGGAGGTCAACGCGCAGGCGGCGGAGTAGCTTTCTCTTATTTGCGGAGCCGATGGACCACGCCTCGCGCGGCCTGGTGCGCGACGTTGAGGCCGGCCAGCGCGGCATGAATGAGCGCGACGACCGGATCATTCCGCCGCAGCGGGACCAGCACGTCGCCGATTGCGAAGCGCCCGCGCCAGATCGGGTTGATCATGGGGTGGTTGGCGCTGGCCATCGAATCCGCGCTGGCAATGGCCGGATCAGCGCAGAGATGGCGAGTGAGGTCGAGCGTGAGCTGCACGCCCGGCGAATATCTTGCAAAGCGCTCGTCGATGCCGAGCTTGAAGAAGAAGGCGCGGTCCTGATGGCGCAGCACGACGCCGGCGGCGACCGGTGTCGTGCCGGCGCGCAGCGTGATGATCTCGCATTGCGCGGTTTCCGCCAGCGCCGCGACGGCGCGGCGGATGAAGGTCGCATCGCCCGCATGCTGGATCAGCGCGGTGCCGCGCTTGCCCTTCCAGCCGCTGGCCTCGAGCTGCAGGAACGTTTCCAGCGCGGGCCCGATCTCGTCGCGCCCTCGCGCGACCTCGAACACGACCGCGCCGTTTTCTTCGAGCCGATGGCGCTGGCGCCGCAGCTCCTTGAGCTTCCTGGCGCCGAGCGCTTCGCGCAGCAGCGCATCGCCGTCTTGCGTCGCATCGAGGCTGGCACGGATGTAGGAGCTGAGCAGGCGCGGTCTCAGGCCGTCGCGATTGAGAACCTGATTGAGGGCGATCATCGCAGCGCCATCGAGCGCAATGTCATTCAGCACCAGCGCATGGGCTCCCGCCTCGCGCGCCTGCTGCAACAGACGCATAGCGGCCTCGATCGGGGCGTCGCGGTCGATCAGCGGGCTACACAGCGTGCCATAGGGATGCGCGCTCACCAGCGCGGGCAAGGGAATCTTCCAGGCGCGCCACAGCGAGATCACCGGCATCAGTCCGATCAGCCGCGCCGAAGATCCGTCGAATGCGGGCAGTGCCGAGGCCGAGCTGCGGCCGCGCGCGGTTGCGCTGACGGCAAGCTCCCAGCCGGGCAAGTAGTAGCCGTTCGGCTCGACCGCCCGCTGCGCGAGCGCGCGCCATTGACCGGGGTCAATGGAGGTGAGCGGAACGAGCGCGCGCGCGGCCACAGCATCCCTTGCCGATGGCGGCTTGACCGCTGCCTGCTGCGCGATGTCGACCACGTCCCGTCGTTCCCCGTTCACGCAGGCCAAGGCCGCGTTACGGCCATGCTTAGCGCAACGATTGGAAAGATACCGTTGGGATGCTGCGTCAATTCGAGCGGTCGTGTTAACGTCTCGTTGACATTCCGGCGGCACTGCGCCGGTTGTAGCGGATGGGCGAGGGGTGCTCGACCGGAGGGATCAGGATGATCGCCACACCTTTCACGCCGCTGGCCTCGCTTCTGGGCGGGGCGCTGATCGGAATGTCCGCGGTGCTTCTAATGTGGGCGACGGGACGAATCGCCGGGGTCAGCGGCATCGCGGCGCGGCTGTTCCCGCCTTATGAGGATAGCGAATTCCCCGGCCGGCTCGCCTTCGTCGCGGGTCTCATCCTCGCGCCCGTGCTGGTTCGACTCACCACCGGAGGCCTGCCGGAGCAGACTATACTGGCGGGAACGCCGGTGCTGATCGTTGCGGGATTACTGACGGGATTTGGCGCAGTGTGGGGCAGCGGTTGCACGTCCGGCCATGGCGTCTGCGGCCTGTCGCGGCTGTCGGCGCGCTCGCTGGTCGCGACCATCGTCTTCATGGCGGCAGGCATGGCGACCGTCTTCGTGATGCGGCACGGGAGCTGACGGCGATGGCAATTTTCGTTCAGTTCGCGATCGGCCTGATCTTCGGCGTCGGCCTCATCGTCTCCGGAATGTCGAATCCAGCAAAGGTCTTGAATTTCCTCGATGCCGCCGGCATCCCGGCAGGGACGTGGGATCCGAGCCTTGCGTTCGTGATGGCCGGCGCTGTGGCCGTGACTTTCGTCGGGTTCAATCGCGTCCTGAGGCTGGGACGTCCATTTTTCGCCGAGCGATTTTCTCTTCCCACGCGAGCAGACGTCGATCGGAGAATAGTGGTTGGTCCGGCGATCTTCGGCATTGGCTGGGGATTGGCGGGGTTCTGCCCGGGACCGGCGCTGACGGCGCTCGGATTTGGCTCGAGCTCCGCCCTCATTTTCGTCGCGGCGATGTTTGCCGGCATGTTGCTTGCGCGGTTCACCGCGCATTTGCCATCCAGGGCGCGCGTCACGACGCCGGCCGATCCGCACGAAACCTGATATGAAGGGACCGGGCGAGTCGTCTCGTCCGGTCCCGGCCATCAAGCGTTCATGGATTACCAGCGGTCGTCGACACCGACGCCGACGCTGACGCCAGGTGCGCGAATGCCGACGCCGGCGCGCGGTCCGTCATCCCAATCGCGATGATAGGTCCGACGCTCGTAATAGCGCTCGCGCGGCATGTAGTTATAGGAATCCCGCACGATCACGCGCGAACCGCCGCGCGTCCGATAGCAGCGGCCAGCGTCGTCACAGACAAGTCGTACCTGCTGGACGAGATCCGGATTGGTGTACTCGCTGCTCGTATAGATATCGGAAGCCTTCGCACCCGATGCGGCTGCCAAAGCACCGACACCCGCCAACAGCGCAATAGTCAACATCCTCATCATGTCCTCCTCGAAACTGCCCTCGGCGGTAACAAGAAGGGGAGGCGGTGATCGTTCCCGTCCGCGATGCTGGTTTTTCCCGGAACCGCAGCTTCGTTACAGCAATTTGTTCCTAGATCGGCTCGTAAGTCTCGGTCCCGCAGATGTCGTCGGCGTCCGCCCGCCGGCGGTCGACGACCTTTCCGCCGTTGATGGTCACGATGTAGGTCTGGGCGCCAAGCGGCGTGCCGGTCGCGGAGGTGAGCTGCGCGCGGACGCAGGCCGTCCAGCCCGGCCCTCGCACCTCGCGATGAGGCGGGGCGACGTGCACCTCGCGCGGATAGGAGGTGGCGAGGAAGACGACGTCGATCTGCTCGCGCACCAGGCGCTTGACGTCCGGGGGCGGCTCGGGCGGCGGCTGCTCGGCCTCGTTCATGCGCATGAACTCCGGCACCGGCGCGCGGCTGTCGGCAAAGCCACAGGCACCGAGCGCGAGCGCGCCGGCGAGCAGCGCGGCATGAGCAATGATCCGCAACATCCCTTGAAGGTCCCCTGCGGGCCAACAGATAGGCACGAATGCGATCCGGCGAAGTCCGCTCCGTTCAAAATTTGCTGAAGACGCGGAAACCGGGGCATTTGCGAATACGGGATTGCGGGCTAGTTTGTATCCCACATCAGGGGGATTGCACGGATGAGGATTTTGGTCATCGCGGCCGCGGTGCTGGCGCTGGCAGCTGGATCGGCGGAGGCGCAGGGCCGGCGCCAGCCCAGTGAGGGTGCAAAGCCGGCTGACACCAAACCCAAGGTCGACGAAAAGGCCTACAAGGCTGCGCTCGAGCGCATTCCCGAGCCAAAGGAAAAGTACGATCCGTGGGGCGGGGCCCGCCCTGGCGAGCCCACCAAGAAGCCGAAATAGAACGGGGCGGGGCGTTGCGGATCCACCTGCGCGCTGCGGTCGCATTCGTTACGCTCCTGTTGCTTGCCGTGCCGCCATGCTTCGCCTGGGAGAGCTGGGGCGGCGATCCCGGCGGCTCGCGCTTCTCGCCATTGCGGGAGATTTCGCCCGGCAATGTCGGCCAACTCGTCCGCGCCTTCGAATATCACACGGGCGATCTCACAGCGCGCGCACCCGAGCTGATGCGGCGAACCAAATTCCAGGCGACGCCGCTGTTCGTCGAAGACAGCCTGATCTTCTGCACGCCCTTCAACGAGGTCATCGCGCTCGATCCCGGCACCGGCGTGCAGAAATGGCGTTACGATCCGAAGATCGCGATCAACCAGCGGCCGGCCAATCGCTATGTCTGCCGCGGCGTCACCTATTGGGTCGACGACACGGCGCCGCCGGATGCTGCCTGCCGCGCGCGCATCTTCATGGGCACGAACGACGTCCGCCTAATCGCGCTCGATGCGAAGACAGGCGTTCCCTGTGCCGGTTTTGGCAATGGCGGGCAGATCAAGCTCGATACCGGAATGACCCTGGAATGGCCGGGCGAATTCCAGATCACCTCGCCGCCGGCGGTCGGCCGCGGTGTCGTCGTGGTCGGGTCTGCAATCGGTGACAACCGCCGCGTCGACGCGCCGAGCGGCCAGGTGCGTGCGTTCGATGCGCGAACCGGCCAGCCACGCTGGACCTTCGAGCCGCTCAAGCGCGATGGCATCGAAGCCGGTCACGCCAATGTCTGGGCGCCGATGTCGGTCGACGACAGGCGCGGATTCGTGTTCCTGCCGACGTCGTCGCCCTCGCCGGATTTCTGGGGCGGTAGGCGGCCGGGCAATAACGAGCACGCCAATTCGGTAGTCGCGCTGCAGATTGAGGCCGGCGACCTCGTATGGGCCTTTCAGACCGTGCATCACGACGTTTGGGACTACGATCTGCCGGCGCAACCGACGCTGGCGCGCCTCGACATTGGTGATGGCGAGCGCGACGTCGTGATCCAGCCGACCAAGCTGGGTTTCGTCTTCGTGCTCGATCGCGACACCGGCAAGCCGGTGTGGCCCGTCGAGGAGCGCGCCGTGCCGCAGGGCGGCGCGGAAGGTGAAGCGCTATCACCAACGCAGCCATTCCCGACGCATGTACCGCCACTAACGTCGCAGACGATCTCGACCGACGATGCGCTCTCGCTAATACCTGCACTGCGTCGCTCGTCCTGCGAGCGCCAATTCGCGGCGGCTCACAATGAGGGCCTGTTCACGCCGCCTTCCGTGCAGGGCACGCTGTTTTTTCCGTTCACCGGTGGCGGGGTGAACTGGGGCAGTGCGGCCTTCGATCCGGTCAGCCAGGTCCTCTACGCCAACACCAGCCGCGCCGTTCATCTCATCAAGCTGATTCCGCGCGCGGACGCCTTCGGGTTCAATCCGCCGCCCGGTCACGATTTCGGCCAGCAGCGTGGCACGCCGTTCGCGATGACGCGCGCCATGGTGACGTCGCCGCTCGGCCTGCTCTGCAACAAGCCGCCATGGGGCGAGATGGTCGCGGTTGATCTGAAGGCCGGAAAAATCCTCTGGCGCTCGACGGTCGGCACCACCGAGGATCTTGCGCCGCTCGGCGTGCCGCTGCCCTGGGGCGCGCCGCTCGTCAACGGGCTCGCGGTCACCGCAGGCGGGCTCGTCTTCACCGGAGCGATGGACGCCTATTTGCGCGCCTTCGATGCGCGGAGCGGCAGGGAGCTGTGGCAGGGCCGGTTGCCCGTCCCGGGCGTCGCCAACCCCATGACCTATCTCTGGCAGGGGGAGCAATATGTCGCGATCGGCGCCGGCGGCCACTCCGAGGCAGGCACGTCGATCGGCGACAGCGTCGTTGCGTTTCGTCTGGCGCGGCCGGGCGAGGGACCGTCATTGTGGTCACGCACCGTCGATCGTCCCGGTGGACGTTTCTTTGCGGCGTCCTCGGCGATCGCGCTCGCGGTCGTCGCGCTTGTGATCACGGGCCTGCGCTGGCGCCGCCGCCATCGTGTCACGCGATCATGATCGTGTTGTGGAGGCGATGCGAACGATCGTTCACATCGCGCGCGCTCACCCTGGCAGCATCGCGAACGCGCTCGACACGATCGCAACCGGCTTGTTGTCGAAGGCCGAGAGCAGCGTGACGCGGCCGAAGCTTATGGTGCGGCCGAGCCGCACCACGCGCGCGTCCGCCAGCACGTCCGACGAGGAGGCTGCGCGCATGAAATGCGTGGTTTGGTCGACCGTGGTCATCGGACGATAGCCGCGGTTGGCGGCGAGGATCGCGATCACCATCGCGGTGTCGGCGAGCGCCATCAGCGCCTGGCCGCAGACCACGCCGCCGTTCCGGCACAGCCGTTCCGAGAACGGCATGCGCAGGAGCGCGCCCGGCTGCCAGTCCGGCGCATTCGCTGGCTGTGCGTGCTCGATGCGCTCGACCGAGAGGTCGAGATCCTGGACCCAGGGTGCAAAGACCTCGCCGAGGATGCGTTTCGCATCGGTGATGCCGAACTCGGCGTCTGGCTGCGTTTGCATTGCTGTCGTTCCCTCCATTGTTGCCGGATGTTTCGTCTCATTCTGCGCGCATCGGCGCGGCAAAGTCACCGGGTCTGCTGCCGGCCGCGTCGGCTTGAAAATGCCCGACTTTGCCCGATATGATGGCCTTGCTTGGGTACGGGTGGATGATGTTGCGTCGATGTGTCCTGGTCTTTTGTCTGGCCGCGCTCGGCCTTGCGCTGAACGGCTGCACCAGATGCGGCCCGATCTGGGACGACTGGCTGCATGCGCCGAAATCGTGCAGATCGGACCGGATCTAGCGGCTATGCGGCCCTGAGCTTGCGGTCGGCCGCCACAAGGACGACAAGGCGCGGGCGATCCGCGCTTCGTGGATGATCAAGGAGTGAATGATGAAGCTTTTCCGTTTGGCCGCGGTGCTGGCCGTGCTGGCGGGACCGGCCTATGCGCAAATGCCCAATCTCAATTTGCTGCAGGATGGTCCGAGCAAGAGCCCCGAGGAGAAGGCCGCGGAAGCCGAACGTGAAAAGGCCTACAAGGAGACACTGAAGAAGATTCCGGACTCCAAGGCCTCCAACGATCCCTGGGGCGGCATGCGCTCCGATCCGCCGAAGCAGTCGGCGGCGCCGAAGGCCTCGGCCGCGACCAGTGCGCCGAAGAAGAAATCCGGCACGGCTGCCAATTGACCTTCCGCCGGTCGGAGGCGGTAGACGCCTCCGGCCGGGGACTCCTCTTTGCCCCACAGGCCTCCTACATCTCGCAAGAGCGTATTTGCGTAGAGGAGGGCGGCACATGGCCGATCGTCCGCGGGATCTCGCCGAACGGATGGCGCGCCGGCGCAAGATGGGCGGCAAGCCAGACCACGCGACCGGCGACGGCTATCTGCGCGAGACCTTCACGCTGCCGCGCGCAGCGGCACGGGCGAGGGCGGAGGCCTTCTTCGCCCGCTACCCCAAGGCGGGCTATATGAGCGCAGTCGAGAGCTGGCGCGAATTGCCCGGCGGCGACATCGAATTCACCATGCGGCGGCTGCCCAGCGCGGATTAGGGTCTCACCTTTTCGAGCGTTTCTGCGACGATGCGGATTCGGAATACGGGCTCCTTGGCCTCGTCCAGCAGCTCCATGTGCCATTCGGAATTTTCCTGGAGCTTGCGGGCGATCCCGGCGGCCATGTCGGCGCAGACGCTGGTCATCTCCTTCCAGGCCGAATCGCGATCGGCAAATTCGCTCGCCTGGTCCGCGCAGCCGGAATAACGGCCGTTCCGGATTCGAAAGAAGTAGAGCGGCATGGCTGGCACCGATCACGCGTGACGGCCCAACCCCCAAGGCCACGGGCGCGCAGTGCAATCCCAAACCCCGATCAGATCAATTCCGGGCGGCTACGGGATATGCCCCTCGCGAGGCGCCGCACCCGCCGCTGATCTCACTGGCGGTCTTGCTCAGGCCGTCTTGCGCTCGATCGCCTTCAGCTCGCGGTCGATGCGCGGCTGCACCCGGCGAATCGCCAACAGGTCGATCTTCGTCTCGGTTCGGCCGGTCTTGATCTGCTCGCCGATGCGGAATCGCCAGTGCCAGATTCCGGGAATTGCCGTCCTGGCGACGGTGAATTCGACACCCCTGTGATTCATGGTCACCTCCCACGATTCACTTTCCATGCCTGCAGCATGTTGGGCGCCATCATATTCCGGGGACAAGCAAAATCTGCCGGTAAACCCATCGTGGCCTCGCGCGCGGGAAGGGAACTCTGTTCATGGTCGGAGAACCACGGAGTCCACCGCGCCGGCGGCATGTGCCTTGCTTGGCCTCATGACGGCACGCAAACCATGGGCGCCTCATGCTCGGCATTCCCCGCCGCTACTCCCATTTCGTCTTCGGTATCATCCAGTCCGGATTGACCTCGCTGATCGCGGCCGGCATCGCGAGCCTTCCCGCGGGGAGCGCGATGGTCTTCCTCGGGCACTGGATGGTGTCGTGGCTGATCGCATGGGCCGCGATGCTGCCGATCGTGCTGCTGGCTGCGCCCGCGATCCGCGCCGTCTCGCTGCGGCTGACGCGCGAGGAGAAGGACCTGCGAACCGGCCGGCAGGCATGAAAAAACCCCGCCTGGGGAGAGCCAAGCGGGGAGGAAGTTATTGGAGGCTGAGGTGCTGGGCTGCAACACCATAGCCAAGCGACCCTAGCCGGTTCGGCTTACGACAGCCTGACAGGGCCAAATCGAGGCCGGTCGGTAATCGCCTTCGCCCATGGGCCGCAAACAGAAAACCCCGCTCGAGGGAGCGGGGTCGTCGGCCGGGTATGGAGGCCCAGTGTTGGTCCACCGAGCACGACGAGAATAGGCGATCAGGCTGACACGCGCCTGACGGGTGTCAGTGAAAGTCGCGGTCGCGAGGCCGCAGACTGGCCCCGCGCCTGTCCCAATTTCGACATCCGGCCGCACAACTGGCGACACACGGGTCGGCAAGATTCCACACCGTCCGGCGCGCCATGGGGGAACGTGGCACGGCGGCAACGGGGTGGCATCATGGATAACGTAGAGCGGTCATTCGCCGCCGCGACGGCGGCTGGCTTCGTCGTGCTGGTGATCAGCCTCGTGCTGCTGGCGGTGCTGTAAGGCAGCGCAAGCGCAGGTGCGGGGAGCGACCGGGGTCCGTATCGTCGCGGTTTGCCGATGATGAACCGGCGCTTTGTCCTTCAAAAATGGAAAAACAACCCCATGCACAGTAGGCCGTGGGATGATTTCGTCATTCCATCAATGACTTACATGAGGTATTTCGATACCTTAATCGAGCGAGAAGCGCATCCCGACGCGCGATGTTGGTCCCTTCGGGTTCACGGTAGCCGTGCGCAGCGGGCCCTGGCGAGCGCTAGTGGAGCTTGATCTCGTCCAGGGGCAGCCGCAGCTCGGCGGCGCGCTCGTCGCGGTCCTTCTTGCGGAACGCGTTCTCCTTGCGCTCGAACTTGATCATCTCCTCCTGCGCGGCCTTCAGGAGTGGATTGCGCCTGATGGCGTCGCGGTGTGTGTCTTCAGTATGGGCAGAGGCTCCGGAGGTGCAGTCTCGTCCCGAAGAAGACCACAGAGACCGCGAAAAGGTTCGGTGCCTCAGGATTAAGGATTTGTGACGGCCAGAGATCCTGGAAGGGCAGATTAGGACAGGAATACGAACGGTAGTTGCCCGGAATCCACTTGGCATTGTGATACCGGTACGGTGGCTCCCGCCGGGGCTGGCATTTCATCCCGAAACGAGATTGCAACCGGCAAAGGGGTCGCTGAAAGGCGGCCCCTTTTCGATTCAGGAGAGTGAATTAGGGACTCTTGCAAAGAACATATTGCGAACCTAGAACAAATGGGGTACATTGCTTTTATTGCCGGCCCGCCTCTCAATCGTTTGTCCCCCTAGCGAATCCTCGCCATAAGGAGCACGACCCAATGTCCGCCACTGCCCTGCGTATCGTCGAAGGATCTTCCATGGACAAGAGTAAAGCCCTGGCTGCCGCGCTCTCCCAGATCGAGCGCCAGTTCGGCAAGGGCTCGGTGATGAAGCTCGGCAAGAACGACCGGTCCATGGACATCGAGGCGGTGTCATCGGGCTCGCTCGGGCTCGATATCGCGCTCGGCATCGGCGGCCTGCCGAAGGGGCGCATCGTCGAGATCTACGGGCCGGAATCCTCGGGCAAAACCACGCTGGCGCTGCATACGGTGGCGGAAGCGCAGAAGAAGGGCGGCATCTGTGCCTTCATCGACGCCGAGCACGCGCTCGACCCGGTCTATGCCCGCAAGCTGGGCGTCAACATCGACGAGCTCCTGATCTCGCAGCCCGACACCGGCGAGCAGGCGCTGGAGATCTGCGACACTTTGGTGCGCTCCGGCGCGGTCGACGTGTTGGTGATCGATTCGGTCGCAGCGCTGGTGCCGAAGGCCGAGCTCGAGGGCGAAATGGGCGATGCGCTGCCGGGTTTGCAGGCCCGCCTGATGAGCCAAGCGCTGCGCAAGCTCACGGCCTCCATCAACAAGTCCAATACCATGGTGATCTTCATCAACCAGATCCGCATGAAGATCGGTGTGATGTACGGTTCGCCCGAGACCACGACCGGGGGCAACGCGCTGAAGTTCTACGCCTCCGTCCGCCTCGACATCCGCCGCATCGGCGCTATCAAGGAGCGCGACGAAGTCGTCGGCAATACCACCCGCGTCAAGGTGGTGAAGAACAAGCTGGCGCCGCCGTTCAAGCAGGTCGAGTTCGACATCATGTACGGCGAGGGCGTCTCCAAGATGGGCGAGATCCTCGATCTCGGCGTCAAGGCCGGCATCGTCGAAAAGTCCGGCGCCTGGTTCTCCTATGACAGCCAGCGCCTCGGCCAGGGCCGCGAGAACGCCAAGGCGTTCCTGAAGGCCAATCCCGACATCACCGCCAAGATCGAGACCTCGATCCGCCAGAACTCCGGCCTGATCGCCGAGCAGATTCTCGCCGGCACCCCCGAGCGCGACGCCGACGGCGAGGAGCCGACGGAGGAGTAAGACTTACCGCGAAGAATTTTCGCGAGGAGCGGGCGCTGAGGACGTTGAGTTGCCGACGTCGTCAGCGCCCGTTTCGTTTTGTGTTGTCGTGATCGGGTAGTGTGATGAAGCGTCTGATCCTGACCAGTTCGTCGGGCTTTGCTCTCGCCAGATCGAGGCTGGCCGAATTCGTCATAATGTTCTCGTTTCGCTTTCAGTGGGGACCCGTGCCTCCACCTGAAATGCGTGCGGCCTATTTTGCGGCACGTTCGGAGACTCTTGGGCCGGGTGATCACTGGTCGGACTGGGGCATCCATTGGCCTCGCGCCATGAGTCGTCGCAAAAATCTATCGCTTGTCGATTTCTGCGAACCTTACGATGTGATCGAACTCTGGTTCGATCCAAATCCCGAAGATCAGTTGCAACTTATTTGGTTGCTCGATCACCTCAGATCTCATTCCTGGCCGGCGCAAAAACTCAAAATGCGCCTTGTGGCGGACGATCTAATCGGGATGAGAGGCGATAACCTGGGAAAGTCTGCGTCGCATATTCCCGCCTTTAATGTCACTGCCAGGGAATTCGGGACTGCCGAGGCGGCGTGGCGGGCCTATTGCGAACCGGCACCGGAAAGCTGCGTCAATCTCCTCCGCAGCGACCTCAGTGCATTACCGATGCTGAGGCCGGCTTTGCTCAATGCCAGAATTGCCGTCACCCTCGACAGGGCTTGGTGCGACGGAGATGCGATTTCTGGAGCTTCTTTCCAGAGGGTTTGGGAACACGAATTCGTTGTTTCATCTGCGCTCGCATCGGCGCACGTTCGTGTTCGGAGAGACCGAGCTGGGTTGGTTGCTCGAGGGGCTGGCGCTCGGCCCCAATCCCGCAGTGGCCGGTTTGGGCGAGGAACTGCGCACAATCGACCTTAAGAATTTGAGGGCTCGGCATGAAGTCTATCTGCGCAGCCGCCTTTCGCTGACCGAATTCGGTAAAGCTGTCCTGGCACATCAGGATGATTTCAGCCGCCACAATCCGATCGATCGCTGGTGGGGCGGCACGCATCTGACCAACGACCGGCTGTGGCGGTACGGCCCTGGTTTGACGAGGCCCTGAGGCATGACGCGGCTCATTGTGACAACCGACTCGTCCACTGCCGGCGGGATACAACGCGCCGGTGTCGCCGATCTTGTCATTGCGATCGAGCATCGGCTGGTCTGGGGACCGCTGCCGTCGGATGCCGAACTCGAGGCGTTCTTTGCGCCACGCACAACGCAGCCGCATGGCCTCCATTGGCTGGACGACACACCATCCTGGCGTCTTGAAGAATCGGGGATGACGGGGCGTGGATTGATCGAGCTGATGGCCGAATGCGAATCGGTCGAATTATGGCCAGGACCTGAGCCGAATGCGCAATTGATTTTGCTGTGGCTGCTTGACCGTTGCGGCGGTGAGAGAGCGGCAGTCTCCAAGCTCGCGATACGTCACCTCGACATTGCCCTGGGGGGTATCGACCCGGAGCGGTTTGCGAAGCTAAACCCGCCGGCTGCTAGGCCCACGGCAGATCACCTCGCACTGGCTGGGCGTGCGTGGCAGGCCTATCGCGCCCTGACGCCGCAGGCCTGGTTCGATCTGCTCAAGGCCGATTTGAGCTTGCTGCCGCAGTTCGAGCCTTGCGCGGTTGACCTGCTCGAAGAGCTTCCGAACGTCACAACCGGTCTTGGAGCGACGGAAACACGAATTCTGGAATTGATCGCGCCCGGCGGCGTGCTGCCCTTTGACGTCTTTCCAGGCCATCAGAAGCCCAACGAGCGTCGCGTCTTCGACTACTGGGAAGTGGGCGCGCTGCTCGATGGACTGGCGCGATGTCCGGTGCCGGCTGTGTCCGGGCTGGACGAGGGGCCATTCTCGCTTGACATGCATGACGATGTTCTCCGTCACGCACGATACAAGCAATCCCGCTGTCGCTTACAGATCTGGGAAAGGCGGTGCTGGCAGGCAAGGAGGATTTCTACCGCCATAATCCGGTTCCCCGCTGGTGGGGTGGAACGCTTCTCACCAGCGAACGGCTCTGGCGCTGGGATCGCGAAATCCGGTTGTTGATTGCGCCTGACTAACGCGTGCGTATCGCTCAGTGTGCTCCCGTATTGCGCATCAATTTTGAGAGGCGATCTTGTCTCATATGATCCTGACGACGAACGATGGAGCAGCCGCCGTGCTTGGCCGCTCTAACCTGGCGAACATCGCCCTCGGCTTTTCCCTTCGCTTCGTCTGGGGCCAATTGCCGTCCGAAGAGGAGCTCGCGGTGGGGCTGGAGGCACGTTCCGCGAAGCATTCCAGAAGAGGCGATCATTGGCTCGACGGGGTGGGACGAGATCGGCTGATGGGCTTCGGTTCGCCGGATATTGGTTTCTTCCAGCTCTGCGAGAAATTCGACTCCATTGAAATATGGGCCGACCCACGGCCGAACGATCAGCTCGTGCTCGTCTGGTTGCTCGACCTGCTTCGTCCCTACAAGGAAATCACGACCAAGCTGAGCCTCGTGCATACGGACGACATCATCGCGAACTATGCTCCGCCGTCGGTCGCAAAATGGAAGCTGCCGGCCTTCAAGGTGGCCGAGAACCATGTGACGACCGCGAGTCGCGCCTGGCAAGCCTATCGGGCTGACACGCCGCAACCCTGTTTCGATCTGCTGATGACGGACCTGATGATCCTGCCCAGACTTCGATCGGCACTGATAGCAATGCTTGAAGAGCTTCCGGACAGCGTCACGGGACTCGCTGCCAGCGAAACGGATTTGCTGGATTTTGTGAACGATGGCCACACCGACCCGAGGCTCGTCTGCGACGCGAGGTGGCTTCGCGATGTGCTCGAAGAACACGAAGCGCGCGATGCCTTGATCGAACTGGCGGAACATTCGACGCCCCCGGTCCTGCTGGGCGATCCGTCGTTCGACAATGAGGCCCGCTACCGCGGCGAGAGCGAGTGGAAGGTCACGCTGACAGAGCTCGGGCGTTCACTTGTAGCCCGCGAAGACGATTTGTGGCGCCACAACCCGCTCACACGTTGGTGGGGCGGTACCGAGCTGACCAACGAACGGCTCTGGCGTTGGGACGCCGAGACCCGTTCGTTGATCGCGCCGTAAGCCGCTACTCCGCGGCTTGCGCGTAATCGCTCGCCGGCGGGCAGGAGCACACCAGGTTGCGGTCGCCATAGACGTTGTCGACGCGCCCCACCGGACTCCAGTATTTGTCGCTGCGCGAGGTGCCCGCGGGGAAGCAGCCCTCGCTGCGGGTGTAGGCGCGATTCCATGCATCATCGGCGATGTCGTGCACGGTGTGCGGGGCGTGGCGCAGCGGCGAGGCCTCGATCTTGAAGCGGCCGGCTTCGACCTCGGCGATCTCCTTCCGGATCGCAATCATGGCGTCGCAGAAGCGGTCCAGCTCCGCCTTCGATTCCGACTCGGTCGGCTCGATCATCAGTGTGCCCGGCACCGGGAAGCTCATGGTCGGCGCGTGGAAGCCGTAATCGATCAGGCGTTTTGCGATGTCGTCGACGGTGACGCCTGAGGTCGTCTTCAGCGGCCGGGGATCGACGATGCACTCATGCGCGACACGGCCCTTGGCGTTCTTGTAGAGCACCGGGAAGTGCGGATCGAGCCTTGCCGCGATGTAATTGGCGTTGAGGATCGCAATCTCGGTCGCGCGCTTCAACCCTTCGCCGCCCATCATCAAGATATAGATGTAGGAGATCGTGAGGATCGAGGCCGAGCCGAACGGCGCGGCCGACACCGGGCCGACGGGTGCATCCGCCTTGGTCGCGGGATGACCGGGGAGGAACGGGGCGAGATGAGCTCTTACGCCGATCGGGCCCATGCCGGGGCCGCCGCCGCCATGCGGGATGCAGAAGGTCTTGTGCAGGTTGAGGTGGCTGACATCGGCGCCGTAATCGCCGGGCCGGGACAGCCCGACCTGCGCGTTGAGGTTGGCGCCGTCAAGATACACCTGGCCGCCATGGCCATGGACGATGTCGCAAATCTCGCGGATGTGCTCTTCGAACACGCCATGCGTCGAGGGATAGGTGATCATCACAGCGGCGAGGTCATTCGAATGTTTCTCGGCCTTGGCGCGGAGATCACCAACGTCGACGTCGCCGTTCTTGTCGCAGGCGACCACCACCACGTCCATGCCGACCATCGCGGCCGAGGCCGGGTTGGTGCCATGGGCGGAGGAGGGGATCAGGCAGATCTTGCGGTGGCTCTGTCCGCGCGCGGCATGATAGCCGCGGATCGCGAGCAGCCCGGCATATTCGCCTTGCGCGCCGGAATTCGGCTGCAGTGAGATCGCATCATAGCCGGTGATGTCGCACAGCCACTTTTCAAGCCGCGCGAACAGCGCGTGATAGCCGGCGGCCTGCTCGCGCGGGGCGAACGGGTGCAGCGTCGCAAACTCCGGCCAGGTCAGCGGCATCATCTCGGTGGTCGCGTTCAGCTTCATGGTGCAGGATCCCAGCGGAATCATCGCGCGGTCGAGCGCGAGGTCGCGATCACTGAGCTTGCGCATGTAGCGCAGCATCTCGGTCTCCGAGCGATGCGCATGGAACACCGGATGGGTGAGGAAAGCGGTCGTGCGCTTCAAGTCGTCCGGCAGCGCCTCGCGCGTCTCGGCGTCGATCTCGGCATAGGCAAGTGTGCCGCCGAAGGCGCGCCAAACCGCTTCCACCGTTGCAGGCGTCGTGGTCTCGTCGAGCGCAATGCGAAGCGCGGTTTCACTGATGCCGAGATTGATTGTCTCGGCGGTCGCGCGCGCAATGATCTCGGCACGCTTGGCGCCAGCATCGACGCTGAGCGTGTCGAAGAAGGTCTCCGATTGGAGCGCAAAGCCGAGCTTGCGCAGGCCGGTGGCGAGCACGGTCGCGCGGCGATGCACATTTTGCGCGATCTGCGTCAGGCCCTCGGGGCCGTGATAGACCGCGTACATCGAGGCGATCACGGCGAGGAGCACCTGCGCGGTGCAGATGTTGGAGGTCGCCTTCTCGCGGCGGATGTGCTGCTCGCGGGTCTGGAGGGCGAGGCGATAGGCCGGCATCCCGCGCGAATCCACGGAGAGGCCGACGATGCGGCCCGGCAGCGAGCGCTTCAGCGCGTCGCGCACCGCCATATAGGCCGCATGCGGTCCGCCATAGCCCATCGGCACGCCAAAGCGCTGCGCCGAGCCGATCGCGATGTCGGCCCCTAGCTCGCCGGGCGAGGCGAGCAGCGTCAGTGCCAGCAGATCGGCGGCGACGATCGCGAGCGCGCCCTTGGCGCGCAGTGTCGCGATCGCGGGACGCAGGTCCCGCACCGCGCCCGACGAGCCCGGATATTGCAGCAGCGCACCTAGCACGTCACTCTTAGCGAGATCGGTGAGGGGATCGCCGACGATCAGG
The DNA here is from genome assembly GCF_023074095.1 of Bradyrhizobium sp. 137. Taxonomy (NCBI): domain Bacteria; kingdom Pseudomonadati; phylum Pseudomonadota; class Alphaproteobacteria; order Hyphomicrobiales; family Nitrobacteraceae; genus Bradyrhizobium; species Bradyrhizobium sp. 137. The sequence continues at coordinate 5,721 of NZ_JADPKU010000101.1, read as the reverse complement.
CTCCAGCCGAGCGGCTCGGCGCGGGTGCGCATCACCGCGAGCGTCTGCGGATGCACGTCCTTGTCGACGAAGAAGGCTTTTGCCTTCACCTGTGAGTGCCGCTCGGCGAGCGCCATGGCTTCGGCCGCCGCGGTCGCCTCGTCGAGCAGCGAGGCGTTGGCAACGTCGAGCCCGGTGAGGTCGCAGATCATGGTCTGGAAATTGAGCAGCGCCTCGAGCCGGCCCTGGCTGATTTCGGGCTGGTAGGGCGTATACGCCGTGTACCAGGCCGGATTCTCCAGGATGTTGCGCTGGATCACCGCGGGCAGGATCGTGCCGGAATAGCCCTGACCGATCAGCGAGGTGAAGACCTGGTTCTGCCGCGCGAGCTCGCCCATATGCGCGATCGCCTCGGTTTCGCTCAAGGCTTTGCCGAGATCGAGCGGGGCGGCCTGCCGGATCGAGGCCGGCAGCGTCTCCCCCATCAGCGCATCGACGCTCTTGGCGCTGACGGCCTCGAGCATTGCGGTGACGTCGCGCGTCGAGGGGCCAATGTGGCGGCGAACGAAGCTGGCGGCGGTGTCGCCGTTGGATTTGCGGTGCGCGGTCATCATAGGGTCCTCGCTAGGAGTTGCTGTCATCGTCCGCCTTGTGCGCACTTGCGCACAGGGGCGGACGATCCAATACGCCGTGGCCCCTCGGCTCTAGCCGAAGCGGCTGCGTCGACTGGATGCCCCGCCTTCGCGAGGCATGACAGTGAGTGTGAGGCGGCTACTTGCTTCATCTCACGCCGTATGCGCTTTGTACGCAGCCTCATCCATGAGGCCGCCGAGCTCGTTTCTGTCGGCAATCTTGATCTTGAAGAACCAGGCCGCGCCCTGCGCATCCGTGTTCACCAGCGCGGGCTCGGCCGCGAGTGCGGGATTGGTCTCGAGCACCTCGCCCGTAACGGGCGCGTAGACGTCAGAGGCGGCCTTGACGGATTCCACGACCGCGGCGGCTTCTGCCTTCTTCAGCACGCGGCCGATCTTGGGCAGCTCGACGAACACGACGTCGCCGAGCTGCTGCTGCGCGTAATCGGTGATCCCGACGGTGGCGATGTCGCCCTCGATGGCGAGCCATTCGTGGTCGGAGGTGTACAGCGTCGTGGTCATGGGCGAATCCTCAGCGTTTGTAGGTGTTTTTCACGAAGGGCATGGCGGCGACCTCGACGGCTAGGCGCTGGCCGCGCACCTCGGCGAACAGCTTGGTGCCGAGCGCGCTCTGGCTCGTAGGCACATAGCCCATCGCCACCGGCGCATTCAGGCTCGGGCCGAAGCCGCCCGATGTAACCTTGCCGATCGGCTCGCCCGCCGTCGCATCCGCAAACAGCAGCGCGCCCTCCCGCACCGGCGCGCGTCCCTCAGTGCGCAGGCCGACGCGGCGGCGGGATGCACCCTGGTCGAAATGGGCGAGAATCTTCTCGGCGCCGGGGAAGCCGCCGGCGCGCGTCCCACCGCTGCGGCGGCTCTTCTGCACCGACCATTCCAGCGCGGCTTCGACCGGCGTGGTCGTGGTGTCGATGTCGTGGCCGTAGAGACAGAGCCCGGCCTCCAGCCGCAGGCTGTCGCGGGCCCCGAGCCCGATCGGCAGCACGTCCGGGTTTTCGAGCAGCGTCTTGGCGAGGCGCTCGGCATCGCCAGCGGGCACGGAAATCTCGAACCCGTCCTCGCCGGTATAGCCCGAGCGCGAGACGAAACAGGGGAGGCCGGCGACCTCGCGCGGGCCGGCATCCATGAATTTCATGGACGGCGCCTCTGCACACCATTTCGCCAGCGCCGTTTCCGCCTTCGGGCCCTGGAGCGCGATCAGCGCGCGGCCGTCCAGGGGATCGATGACGCAGTCGTCGGAGAGATGCACGCGCAGATGCGCCTCGTCGGCGTCCTTGCAGGCGGCATTGACGACCAGGAACAGGTGATCGCCGAAATTGGCGACCATCAAATCGTCAAGGATGCCGCCATCCGCATTGGTGAACTGGGCGTAGCGCTGCCGTCCCGGTGCAATCGCAATGATATCCTGCGGCACCAGCCGCTCCAGCGCACGGGCGGCGTCCTCGACCTTGCCGGATTTCGGCCGTAGCGCGATCTGCCCCATGTGGGAGACGTCGAACAGGCCGGCGGAGGCGCGGGTGTGGAGATGCTCCTTCAGCACGCCCGCAGGGTACTGCACGGGCATGTCATAGCCCGCGAACGGCACCATCTTGCCGCTCTGGGACACATGCAGGGCGTGGAGCGGGGTACGTCGGAGGAGGGAATCGTGGTCGTCGGGTGCAGGCATTACAGGGGCCCTCGGCGGTTCCCCGGGGACGATTCCCCGGCAGCAACCCATCGAAGCCCCATCTGTCGCTGTGCCTGAGAGTATTATCCCGTCGGCGGACGCTGTCCGGGTCTTAACCCCCGTCGGCGCCTCTTTCCAGATGTTGTCAAAGCCACGCGGTCCTTTTGCCTGAGAGTTTCCGGGGCGGTTGCTCCTTCGGCGCCGGCTGCCTAAAGCCGGTCTCTCCCGACGTGGCCGTACGATACAGATAGGTAAAGACCACAGCCTGGCCAAGCCTGTCAACGCGGCCGGCATCGGCTTTCAACCGGGATTGCGCGACTGCGGCAACCTACTGATCTGCTTGCACATCTCCTTGCACAGTTTCTGGACAGCGAAGCTGGCCTTGTCTAAAAGCGCTTTGGCCCGCAGATATCAGCCTTTAGCGTCTGTTTTGGATGGCGAGAAGCGGGCCCAAGCATACCCGATTGGATGAACATGAGCGGCGTCAACGAGATCAGGTCGACCTTTTTGAACTTCTTTGCCGAGAACGGCCACGAGATCGTGCCGTCCTCGCCACTCGTGCCGCGCAACGATCCGACCTTGATGTTCACCAATGCCGGCATGGTGCAGTTCAAGAACGTCTTCACCGGCGTCGAGAAGCGGCCCTATCAGCGCGCCACCACCTCGCAGAAATGCGTGCGCGCCGGCGGCAAGCACAACGACCTCGACAATGTCGGCTACACCGCGCGCCATCTCACCTTCTTCGAGATGCTCGGCAACTTCTCGTTCGGCGACTATTTCAAGGAGCGCGCGATCGAGCTCGCCTGGAAACTGATCACCAGCGAGTTCGGGCTGAAGAAGAACAAGCTGCTCGTCACGGTCTACCACACCGACGACGAGGCGGCGGGCCTGTGGAAGAAGATCGCCGGCTTCTCCGACGACCGCATCATCCGGATTCCGACTTCGGACAATTTCTGGGCGATGGGCGACACCGGCCCGTGCGGCCCGTGCTCGGAGATCTTCATCGACCGCGGCGAGCACATCTGGGGCGGGCCTCCGGGCTCGCCCGAGGAGGACGGCGACCGCTTCCTCGAATTCTGGAATCTCGTCTTCATGCAGTACGAGCAGGTGACGAAGGAGGAGCGCGTGGGCTTGCCGCGTCCCTCGATCGACACCGGCATGGGCCTGGAGCGCATGGCCTGCATTCTCCAGGGCGTCGAGAGCGTGTTCGAGACCGACCTGTTCCGCAATTTGATCGACGCGGCGGCGTCCGCACTCGGCAGCGGGCCGAACGAGCAGACCGTCGCCTCGTTCCGGGTCATCGCCGACCATCTGCGCTCCTCGGCCTTCCTCATCTCCGACGGCGTGCTGCCCTCGAACGAGGGCCGCGGCTATGTGCTGCGCCGGATCATGCGCCGCGCGATGCGCCATGCGCAGCTTTTGGGCGCGAAAGAACCGCTGATGCATCGCCTGGTCTGGGCGCTGGTGCGCGAGATGGGCCAGGCCCTTCCGGAACTGGTCCGCGCAGAGAAGCTGATCGAGGAGACGCTGCGGCTGGAAGAGACCCGCTTCCGCAAGACGCTGTCGCGCGGACTTGCCATCCTCGATGAGAAGAGCGCGTCCTTGAAGAAGGGCGACATGTTCGACGGCGACGTCGCCTTCACGCTCTACGATACCTACGGCTTCCCGCTGGACCTGACGCAGGACGCGCTGAAGTCGCGCGGCATCGGCGTCGACCAGGCGGCGTTCTCTGATGCGATGGAGCGTCAGAAGGCCAAGGCGCGCGAGTCCTGGAAGGGTTCTGGCGAGGCGGCTTCCGAAGCGATCTGGTTCCCGCTGCGTGAGAAGCTGGGTGCGACCGAATTCCTCGGCTACGAGACCGAGAGCGCCGAAGGCGTGGTTTCCGCGCTGGTCAAGGACGGCAAGGAGGCGGACAGCCTCAAGGCCGGCGAGACCGGCGCGATCGTGCTGAACCAGACACCATTCTATGCGGAATCCGGCGGCCAGGTCGGCGACACCGGCGTGCTGCTCGGCGAGGGCGGCATCAAGGTCCGCATCACCGACACGCAGAAGAAGCTCGGCGATCTCTTCGTCCATATCGGCACGGTCGAGAGCGGCGAAGTGAAGCTCGGCACCGCGCTCCAGCTCGAGGTGGATCATTCGCGTCGTGCGTCGATCCGCGCCCACCACTCGGCGACGCACCTCATCCACGAGGCGCTGCGCCAGGTGCTCGGCGACCACATCGCTCAGCGCGGCTCGATGGTCGCGCCCGACCGGCTGCGCTTCGACTTCGTGCATCCGAAGCCGATCACGGCCGAGGAGCTCGCCCGCGTCGAGGACATCGCCAACGACGTGGTGCTGGAGAACGACGAGGTCACCACGCGTATCATGGGCGTCGATGAAGCCCGTGAGGCGGGGGCGCGCGCCCTGTTCGGCGAGAAATATGGCGACGAGGTCCGCGTCGTCTCGATGGGCAGGACCGCACGCGAGCGCGGCGCCAACACGCTCGGCTGGTCGGTCGAGCTCTGCGGCGGCACGCATGTGAAGCGGACCGGCGACATCGGTCTGATCACGCTCACGAGCGAGAGCGCGGTCGCCTCAGGCGTGCGCCGCATCGAGGCGCTGACCGGCAATTATGCGCGCAAGCACGCCAATGACACCATGGCGCTGGCGAAGATTGCGGCGAACGAGCTGCGCACCTCCATCGACGACGTGCCGGCGCGCATCGCCGCGCTGATGGAGGAACGCAAGAAGCTCGAGCGCGAGCTCTCCGACGCGCGCAAGAAGCTCGCGATGGGCGGCGGCGCGTCATCGAGCAACGGCGCGGCGGCGGGCGTGCGCGAGGTCGGCGACGTCAAGCTGATGGCGCGCGCGGTCGAGGGCATCGAGATGAAGGATCTCAAGAGCCTTGCCGACGACGGCAAGAAGCAGATCGGCTCCGGCGTCGTCGCTATCGTCGGCGTCACCGAGGACGGCAAGGCCGGTGTCGTGGTCGGCGTGACACAGGATCTGACCGCGCGCTTCAACGCCGTGAACTTGGTGCGCATCGCGTCCGAAGCGCTCGGCGGCAAGGGCGGCGGCGGCCGGCCCGACATGGCGCAGGCCGGCGGCCCTGACGGCGCCAATGCGGCCGCGGCGCTCTCGGCGATCGAAAAGGCGATGGCAGGCGCTTAAAACCCCGTATCCCCCGTTCGGCGAGGACGGGGTCGGCATGATGCTTCCTCGGACACAAGTGTCGTCGTTGCGAGGAGCTCGCGACAAAATTGCAGAGCTATTTTGCGCTGATGCGATGGAGCAATCCAGTGTCCGCCGTGGAGGCAGTCTGGATTGCTTCGCTTCGCTCGCAATTGTCGATGTTCAATAATTCGCTGATTGGATCGCGGTGGTCTTGGTAGCGGCGAAGGCCTTGGGAGTTTGTCCTGCCAAGGCCTGATGGGGTCTGTGGTT
>NZ_JADPKU010000058.1:0-39663 GCF_023074095.1 Bradyrhizobium sp. 137 | reverse complement strand
GTTGCCAACGCATGAGAGCGATTGCCGAGGTGCGCCGTCGCTTCGGCTATCGGCGCCTGCATGTTCTGCTCAGGCGGGAGGGCTATCTGGTCAACCACAAGAAACTGTTCCGGCTCTACCAGGAAGAGAGGCTCGCGGTCCGTCGCCGTGGTGGCCGCAAGCGGGCGCTCGGGACCAGGGCGCCGATGGTGGTGCCTATAGCGCCGAATGACCGCTGGTCGCTCGACTTCGTCTCGGACCAGCTCACCGATGGCCGCCGCTTCCGCATCCTGACCGTGGTCGACGAGTGCACGCGCGAATGCCTAGCGTTGGTGGCCGACACCTCGCTGTCGGGCTCGCGGGTGGCGCGGGAGCTGGACCGGCTGATCATCGAGCGCGGCAAGCCCAAAATGGTGGTCAGCGACAACGGCACCGAATTGACCAGCAACGCCATCCTGACATGGGCCGATCAGAGCCGCGTCGCCTGGCATTACATCGCGCCCGGCAAGCCGACGCAGAATGCCTTCATCGAAAGCTTCAATGGCCGTCTCCGAGACGAATTGTTGAACGAGACGCTGTTCACGTCGCTGGCCCAGGCCCGGGTCGAACTCGGACATTGGCGGGCCGACTACAACGATACGCGACCTCACTCGCAACTCGGATGGAAAACACCATCGGAGTTTGCCTTCACCTGCAACCCGCGACGGGATCTGGCGCTGCGCTATGCCGATGGCTCCGCACCAGCTCCCGTCGCTACCACCGCCCATTCGGGTAAATCCAACAGCCGGGGCGAACTCAGGACTGGATAAAACTTGGGGGCAACGTCACAGGTCCTGCCTGATCTCTTGCAGATCGACAAACCTGTCGACCGATCTCAAGAGATGGTCGGCGGGAATATGCTTCTCGAGCGAGAACTCATAGAACAAAGCAGCCTGTTCGACTTGCCGATGCCCCATCAGGATCTTCAGTCCTGCCAATTAGACAGACTGAATCACTGCTATCCTTGAGTCGCAACTGCCGCCTTTTTCAACAAAATCGGCCCCTGGCTGACCTGAGCTCAGAGCGCCGCGAGGTCTTCTTGAAGGTGACCCGAACAGGGCTATGCAAGCTGGCCAAGGCAGCCTTTCACTCCGACCCGACAATTCTGGCGATCACAGCTGGGACATCGCCCGCCGCCGAGAACGGACTCGTTTCGCCCCAACCTGTAACCTCACACAACCAGCCCGCCGCCGGTGGGCTCCGCGCGAGCCGTTTCGTCCGATTCTGGAGGTAGGGTGAACTGAAACACAGCGCCGCGAGGTTTATTGGCGCTCGCCCACATTTGTCCGCCGTGAGCCGCGACGATCGACCGACAGATGGCGAGGCCCATGCCGAGGCCCTCCGGCTTGGTCGTGTAGAAGGCCTCGAACACACGGTCCGCATCGTTCGGGTCCAGCCCCATTCCGGAATCGCGCACGGTAACGAGCACGCCGCCCGCGGCATCCACCTCCGTGCTGATCAGCAGCTCCCGTGCTCCCTCGCCGAGGCCCCTCATGGCATCGACGGCATTGAGAATCAGGTTGAGAATGACCTGTTGGAGTTGCACGCGGTCGCCGTCCGCCGCCGGTAGGCCGGTCGCGAGCCCGGTCTGCAGCGAGACGTCATGCTTCAGAACTTCGCTGCGGGCCAACGCGATCACCTCGAGGATGGCTTCATTGAGGTCGAACCGATTCTTGCGGGGCGGCGCCTTCTTGACGAGGGCGCGGATCCGATCGAAGACCTGGCCGGCTCGGTTGCCGTCATCAGCGATTTGGCCGAGGATCTCCCGGACCCGGTCCAGGTTGGGCGGCTGAGCGCCGAGCCAGTTCAAGGCGGCGTCAGTGTTGGTGACCACGGCGGCGATCGGCTGTTTCACCTCATGGGCGATCGAGGCCGTCAGTTGGCCCATCGTGGTGACGCGATTGACATGTGCGAGCTCCGTCTGCGCCGCGCGCAAGGCTTCGGATGCCAGCATATGTTCCGTGAGGTCGTGAATGATCGCGAGCGCGGCCTCGACCTGGCCCGAATGCAGCCGCAGCGGCGAATAGGTCATGATCCGGTAGCGCCGGCCGGCCGGATGGGCAAACCACCCCTCGAAGCTGACGCTCTCTCCTGCGAAGCAGCGGTCTAAATAGGACTTGGCCTCCTGCTCAAAAAACTTGGTACCCAGCAGATCCCCAACGTGCTGCCCAACGAGCCTGTCGGCCGGCATTTGCCAAATCCGCTCGTACACCGGGTTGACACGTTGGAACCGGTAATCTCTTCCAATCACGGAGATCCCATCAGGTGAACTCTCGAACACTTGGCCAGTCAGATCCTCCACCCGCTTGCGTTCGGTGATGTCGTTATTGGTCTCCAAGATCGCGAAGGAATGGCCTCGCGCGTCCCGTTGCAGGGACCACCTGCTCGCAACGATTGCCGCTGTGCCGTCTTTCTTCGTGTGGACGAGTTCCCCTTGCCAGCGGCCGGCGCGGAACAACTCTGCCGTGATCTCTTCGAGCGGCATGGGAAAGACCGTCTGCAGCAGCTGGTGAGTGACTTTGCCGACGGCTTCCGCTTTCTTCCATCCATACAGCTCCTCGGCGCCACGATTCCAGTAGACGATGACGTCATCCCTATCGCGCACGAAGATGGTGTCGTGGGTGAGGTCGAGGAGGCCGGCCTGCTCGCGCAGCACCAGTTCTCTCGAGTGGCCTTGTACAGCGAGGAAACCCGCAACGCCGATCACTGCAAGGCTGAGAAGGCGGTTTGCAACAGCAAGACCTGGCGATACGTAGTGCTGCGACAGCAAATAGCTTAGCACCGCAAGCGCCATGCACCCCAGTGTCACCAGTACAACACCACGCCACTGAAGAAACCTGGCCGCCAGCAGCACCACGCCGACGTACAGCACGCCGAAGGCGAACTCTGTAGGCGTGATTGTGTCGGCGATGAAGATCCCGCCGGCGATGGCAGCGCAAAAAACCGGGAGAAAAGGCGACGTCGGTATCGTCGCCGAACTTCCATTGGTTTGCACTTGCTGTGTCCGCGTCAGAGACATGCGGACGCTTCCAGTGCCGCGACTGGGTCGGTCCCGTTCGTTCGGCCAATCGGGCAAGCTGACGCTCCCATCTCCAGACGATGGAGCAAAGCCGCTGGCTCGCACCGCCAGTCACCCATTTGCGGCCTCAGTCTGTCCCAATCCGCCGTGGTGGTAAAGCGGCAGCAGCGGAGCGCTGGCGAGACAGAACAGCGCGGCGCAGGCCGAGAAGACTATCGGTGGTCGATCTTCGATGACCCGTTCGCCAGCTCAAGCCGTTCAGCGTGCCAAGTCGCGGCTGGGCCAGCGTCGGGTGGTAAGCATGCTACCAATAGGGGGTGCCCGCTCGACCAGTCCGCAATGCAGATGAACCGGAAGACATATGTCCGTTCCTAGCGTTTCTGGCCCATAGCGCCGAGCGGTGCCGTTCGCGCTGGCGCCCGCTGTTTGGAGGAAACTGGACATGGTTGAGGAGATGCGAAACCGACGCTCATGACCCGAAACCGACCACGGGTGCCCAAGGAGCCTTAAACCATCAGCTCGGCCAAGGATTGTCAGGGAATTGCAAACGCGTCAGGTGCTCGGTCATATCGGACGTAGCGCGGCGGTGCTATCTTCATCGTCGGCGGCCCCTAGTTCCGCAAATCACGTCGGCCCGACGTTCGGCCCCCGGAAGCTACCGCTAAGGTTTTTCGAGGAGGTCCCGATGCATACGAATCGTCGCGACTTGCTATTGGCGGGATGCTGCGCCGCCTCCACCCCGCTGCTTTGGAGCGTTACCACTCGGCTCAGGGCCGAAGAGCCCGATCCGCCGCCAGAAACCACCACGATCCGCCTCGCAAAAAGCCCGAGTCTCTGCATCGCGCCTGTGTACGTGGTTAGCGACCTGCTGAATGCCGAGGGATTCACAAACGTCGTTCACGTCGAAACGGGGTTCGTTGGTAGGGGCGCTGCACAAGACAAAGCTATCTGGAAAAGCAGCGATGTCGACTTCAACCTAAACTTCTCTGGTCCACTTCTCCTTGAGATCGATCGAGGCTTGAGCACTAGCATTCTTGCCGGGATTCATGTCGGCTGCTTCGAGCTCTTCGCCAGGGAGGGCATACGCAGCGTCGCCGACCTGAAGGGTCGAACCGTCGGCATCCAATCGCTTGAATCGCCTCCGCATGTATTCCTGAGCGCGATGGCGACACTCGTTGGACTCAATCCCTCCAAAGACATTGAGTGGGTGACGAGTGCGAAGGTCAAACCGATCGAGTTATTCGCCGAGGGCAAGATCGACGCCTTTCTCGGATTTCCCCCAGAACCTCAACGTTTGCGCGCACAGAACATCGGTCGTGTCATCGTCAACAGTGCACAGGATCGCCCATGGTCGCAGTATTTTTGCTGCATGTTGGCGGGGAATCGCGAATTCGTCCGAAAGAATCCCATCGCCACTAAGCGCGTGGTGCGCGCCGTGCTCCGGGCGACGGATTTGTGCGTGAGCGAGCCGGCTCTTGTTGCACAGCGTATGGTGGATAGGGGTTTCGCGCCTGGCCTGGACTACGCGGTTCGGACTCTTGCGGACGTGCCGTACAACCGCTGGCGCGAGTACGATCCTGAGGACACAATCCGCTTTTACGCGCTTCGTCTGCGCGAAGCTGGGATGATTAAATCAAGCCCTGCGAAACTCATTGCAGATGGAGCCGACTGGCGTTTCTTCAACGAGGTGCGACGTGAACTTGGAGGCTGATTCATCTACAGCGTTTTCGAGGAGGTCCCGATGCATACGAACCGTCGCGACTTGCTGTTGGCTGGGGCCTGCGCCGCTTCCACTGCCCTGTTTGGGAGCGTCGCGGCGCGGTTGAGGGCCGAAGAGTCCAATCCGCCGCCAGAGACCACCACAATCCGCCTTGCGAAGAACCCGAGCATTTGTATCGCTCCGCAGTACGTGGTGAGCGACCTCTTAAATGCCGAGGGGTTTACAAACGTCGTTTACGTTGAATCTGACGCCGGCGTGGAGCAAACCAAAGCAATCGCGAAGGGCGACATCGACTTCACCCTGCATTTCTCCGGTCCGCTTCTTCTCGAGATCGATCGGGGCGCGAGCGTTACTATTGTGGCCGGGGTTCATGTCGGCTGCTTCGAGCTATTCGCCAAGGAGGGCATACGTAGCGTTGCCGATTTGAAGGGGCGAACCGTCGGCCAGCAGGGGCTTGGCAGTAGTCCGCACGTTTTCATCAGCGCGATGGCGACGCTTGTCGGCCTCGATCCCGCCAAAGACATTGAGTGGGTGACAAGTGCGTCGGTCAAACCGATCGAATTGTTTGCTGAGGGTAAGATCGACGCGTTCCTCGGATTCCCTCCTGAGCCACAGCGTCTGCGTGCGCAGAATATCGGTCATGTCATCGTCAACAGTGCACAGGATCACCCATGGTCGCAGTATTATTGCTGCATGTTGGCGGGGAATCGTGAGTTCGTCCGAAAGAATCCCATCGCCACCAAACGTGTAGTTCGCGCCATGCTCCGGGCGACGGATTTGTGCGTAAGCGCGCCGGCCCTTGTTGCGCAGCGGATGGTAGATGGGGGGTTCACGCCTCGCCGCGAATATGCGGCTCAGACGCTTGCGGATGTGCCGTACAACCGCTGGCGCGAATACGATCCCGAAGACACAATCCGCTTTTACGCGCTTCGTCTGCGCGAAGCGAGGATGCTGAAATCGAATCCTGCAAAGATTATCGCGGATGCAGCCGACTGGCGGTTCCTCAACGAGGTTCGACGTGAACTTGGAAGCTGATTCGACGTCGTTTCTTGGTCAGCGCCCGCTCCCTGCAACGTCGCGGGGAAGTGGAGACGCCGCGTCGATGAAGAACGGTCTTCTTGGCTTTGAGTTGCGACCCTCGTTGCGCACGAAATTGCTGATGGCCTTCTTCGTCATCGAGATGCTCTTGGTCTCGGTTGGGGTAATCGGCCTCCTTTCGCTGCGCGAAGCGGACCAGCGGGCGAACCAGGTCGTTGGCCTGCAGCAGAAGATCGAGGCATATCGGCAGATGCAGCACAATACGCTTCGACAGCTTTATGGTGTATCCGCAGCGCTCGCCTTTCCGAACGAAACGACATTGGCGGTCGTGCTGCGGCAGATCAACCAGTTTGGGTACGACCTTGACCGCGTCTCGTTCGTCGCAAAGGACGAGGTGGCGCTGCTCAATCAAGTGCGCGAAGAATATGCGCGCTTCATTGCCGTAGTCTCACACATCGTCGATCTCATCCGCGGCGGGCGAGCGGCTGAGGCCAAAAAGAGCGAATTCGCGGAGCTCGGGCCTCTCGCGGACAAGCTCGAACGACTGACCAATCAATTGGTCAACCGGGCTGAAGCGGACATGGTGGCCGGCATAGACACGAGCCGACAAACCTATACCAAATCTCAGATACTTGTCGCTGCGGTCGCGCTCGCAAGCTTTGTGCTTACGCTGGTCTTGGGACATGCGATCTCCCGGTCTGTGATCGAACCAGTCCGCATCATTCATCACGGGCTGAACCGGATAGCCGCTGGCGATTTCGCCCAGCGTATCGAGGTTCCCAATCGGGACGAACTCGGGGAGCTTGCGGCGCACGTCAATTCGACCTGCGAAGAGCTGCAGCAGCTCTACCGAAGTCTTGAGGAGGCCAGCCGTCACAAATCGCAATTCCTCGCAAACATGAGTCATGAATTGCGGACGCCACTGAACGCGGTACTCGGCTTTTCAGAGCTCATGCTCGACGGCATATACGGCAATCCTCCGGAGAAAATGCGATCCGCCGTCGAACGCATCCAACGGAACGGCAGACATCTGCTCGGGCTCATCAACGATGTCCTCGATCTCTCCAAGATTGAAGCCGGACAGCTTCGACTTTCTCTGACCGACTACTCGGTGGAGGAACTGGTAAATGTTGTCCATACCTCCGTTGAGCCGCTCGCCGCGGACAAGAAGCTGAGTTTGAGCATTACTGTGCCGCCTGGCTTGCCGCCGGCGCGAGGAGACGAACGCAGGCTCGCTCAGGCCCTGTTCAATCTGGTTGGTAACGCGATCAAATTCACCGAGGCTGGAGAGGTCCGGATAGAAGTGGAAACGAGGCGAGATTCCTACGTCTTTTCCGTTCAGGACACGGGACCGGGCGTCGACGAAGCCGATCAGGCCAGGATCTTCCAGGAATTCCAGCAGGTGGATAACTCGATCACCAAGACGAAGGGAGGCGCTGGACTGGGCCTCGCCATCGTAAAGCGTATTGTGGAGATGCATGGAGGACGAATCTGGATAGAATCCCGCCTCGGCCATGGCGCGAGATTCTCTTTTCTGGTGCCGGCCCGGCTCGAGCAGCAGGCGATGTAAACATGAGCAAGCGCGTACTGGTGGTCGAAGATCAGGAGGACAATCGGCAGATTCTGCGCGACCTGCTTGCAAGCGTCGGTTACGAAATGATCGAGGCGCACGACGGCGAAGGAGCGCTCGTGGCGGCGCGAGCGCAAAGTCCGGATCTGATCCTGATGGATATCCAACTGCCTCTTCTTGACGGATATGAGGCGACACGGCGCATAAAGGCGCAGTCAGATCTCCGCCATATTCCAATCATCGTCGTCACCTCCTATGCGCTTGGCGGCGACGAAGAGAAGGCACGCGCGGCAGGCTGCGATGCCTATGTCGCAAAGCCCTACAGCGCGCGAAAGCTACTTGAGACGATCAATCGATACCTGCCATGAGGTTCAGCGCGTGATGACGTGGAGCAGAGATGCATGTCCCACCCCGAATCTTGATCGTGGATGACAACGAAACGAATCGTTGCCTTCTTACCGCACGCCTCGGCGCCGAGGGTTATCAGACCGTGGAGGCTGAAAACGGCGAGAGGGCGCTCGCGGTCGTGCGTGAAGTGGTGCCGGACGTTGTCCTCCTCGACGTCATGATGCCGAAGATCGATGGCTTTGAGGTCTGCCGACGACTGAAGGTCGATACGACGCTTGGATTTGTTCCAATCATCATGGTGACGGCGCGAACCGACTCACAGGATGTCGTCACGGGGCTTAACGCGGGTGCCGACGAATATCTGACCAAGCCGGTCGACCACGCAGCCCTCGTTGCTCGTGTGCGCTCCATGCTTCGCATCAAGGAGTTGCATGATCGAGTTGAAGCCCAGGCGGTCGAGCTCGCCGTGTGGAATAGAATGCTCGAGCAGCGTGTTGCGGAGCAAGTTGTGCAAATTGAACGGGTCAGCCGTTTAAAGCGTTTTCTTTCACCGCAAATAGCGGAGTTGATTCTTTCTTCATCGACATATGAACCGTTAGCGAGCCACCGAAGACAAGTAACAATAGTCTTCGGTGACCTTCGAGGTTTCACGGCGTTCGCAGAGATTGTTGAGCCCGAAGAGGTGATGGCCGTGATGCAGGAATATCACGCGGCCTTAGGCTCCCTCGTCCACGAGTTTGAAGGCACGTTGGAGAGGTTCCTGGGCGACGGAATCATGGTGATTTTCGGCGATCCGATTCCTTGTACAGATCCATGCAAGCGAGCTGTTCAGATGGCGATCGCGATGCGAAGCCGCCTGATGGAATTATCGAAGAAGTGGCAACGTGAAAGGTATGAGCTTGGTTTTGGAGTCGGCATTGCATATGGCTATGCGACGCTCGGCGCTATTGGTTTCGAGGGCCGCTCTGAGTACAGCGCGATCGGGACCGTGGTAAATCTCGCTGCCCGTCTTTGCGCGGAGGCGCGCAACGGTCAGATTCTCGTCGATAGCAAGGTGCGTGAGGCGCTTGAGGAGAGGGCGACCGCGGAGCCCGTGGGTGAACTGACGCTCAAGGGGTTGCGTCGTCCGATAGCGGCATACAACGTGCTTGAAATGACTTGAGTGCGCTCGAAGCGACCAGGCTGGACGTCCGGCTGTTGTCCGGCCGACGAGAATTGATCCAGTATCAACCTGAACGCGCTAGGCCTCTTGACCTTCCCCTAGCCTTGATGGTTCTGGCAGATCGAATCGATCGGCCTTGTCAGGTTTTGGCCCGAGGCTGCCTAGCACCATCGCCGTCCAAGCGTCGGCTTGCGGCAATGGGAATCGAGAAGATTCAATTCATCTGGTATATGCGAAGGATCAGTGAACTTGCCCTGCTGGGATAGTTCGCCGGAGCGGCGGTCTACATTGTACAGTTCCGATAGTTTCATTGAATATTAGCAGCTTTGCTTCAGGCCGTCATAGGTCCAGCAAGCTTTTGCGAGGCCATGTTTGTCTGTCGCCTCCTGGCCCGCAGCCGCCTGCAATGGAGGGGCAGAGCGTGTCCGCTCTGCCCGATCAATTCAGACGTCCACCTGTTCTGCTATTGCGCGTGCGTCATCGACCTCTATTCCGAGGTAGCGGACCGTACTCTCGATCTTTGCCTGTCGCCCTCAGATGGTCATCGAGGGCCTGGCGAGTCGCCTCGGTAAGCTCGAATTTGACGGGACGACCGGTCTTCTTCTGGCGGACACTGGCTCGATCGGCCGCATAGCCCTGGGGGCGATGTCATCGACTTTGAGGGCGACAACGTCGCAACCACGAGGTTTGCTATCGATAGCGACGTTGAACAGCGCCAGATCGCGAATCCGACCTTCGACCTGGAGCTTTGTCCGAATGGACCAGACGTGCTTGGGACGGAGTGGCGGCTTCGCGCCAACGATCTTTCCCTTATTCCACGGTACGCGCTTCGCGACGTTCACGTGGGGGCTTGGGACATCAGTCATGATGACCTCCTCAGTTGATGAGGTCGGTCATTTTCGGGCGAGCAAGCTTTTGAACCTATGTCGGCTTATAGACAACTGCAGGCGCACTTTGGTCCTATTGGATCGTCGGGCGGGGTGCAAATGACCCGAAGCGGACCTGCCCGACTTACAGAAATCGGGGTTCTGCGCGCGTCGTTATCGATCGCAAGATCTGCCCCGCAGAAATTACGCTCTTGATTTGGAGCGGTCCTCCGTTAGAAAGCCCGGTCTACAATCACGTCACGTTTCTGGTGCGGTAGCGCAAGGTCGCAAGCGCCGGACCGATGCCAAGGCGCTCGGCCTCGACTACCAGGTTGGCAAGGTTGCTGGTCGTATCCTGTCCGGGTTGGCAGCGACCATATGCACCAAGAGCGCGTCCATATCGGACGAAGAAGTTGGCCCAAGGTAACGGTTCTGGCCGCGTATAATCCTCGAGCGCCGCGCAATAACGCTCCGCGCCGTCCCAATCCTCAGAGTCTAGCGACGCGTCGATCGCGTAGCGAAAGAACCACAAATGATTGTGGCCCACCGCGCCTTTGCGGAGAATCTCCTCGCCTTCCGTCAGCGCCGCATCACGTTCAATCGGATCCTCGGTCATCACCGCAAGGTGGCCGAGGATCCACGGGCCCGCGAAGTTGAGCCCAGCTTCGCGGCTGATCGCCAAGGCACGGTGCAGAAGTTCGATCGCCTCCGTCCTACTCGCTTCCGCGCGAGCGACCATGGCCAGATCGCGGAGGCTGGTCGCCTCGAACCTTTTGGCGCCGAGCTGCCGAGCGAGGATCAGGGCCCGCTCGGCATGCATCTTCACACGTGCAAACTCGCCGGTCGTGCGAAACACGGTGCACGCCGCGATGTGGGCGATGATTTCCGCCCGCTGATGCCCGACCCGCGCCGCCAACTCGACCGCCATCTGGGTCGTCGCGAGCGCGTCGGAGAAATCATTGAGATACACTTGGGTATGCGCGACCATGCTGAGATTGGCGACTTCGATGCGCCCGGCGCCGGACGCGCGCGACAGCTCCGCGCACCGGCTGAAGTGCCGATGGGCGCTGGCCATCCGACCGCGCGCGTATTCGGCATCGCCCAAGCCGCCAAGCGCACGCGCCTGCATCTCTGGCGAATTGGCTCTTCGGGCGCAGTCGAGAGCCCGCTCATGCTCCTGCAGGCACTCGACGAGCCTCCCGAGCGGAAAGCAGAGATTGCCACGCAGGTGGTGGATCCGCGCGCGCTCCGCCGCGAGGTCGTCGATAGCCGCCGCGGACGCGGCCTTGTTCAGCATTGCAAATGCCTCATCGAAACGATCCGTCAATCGCAGGCCGGCGGCGAGCCCAAGCCAAGCTCGACATCGCTCGATGTCAACATCGGCGACTGCCAGGGCCTGCTCAAACGCAGCAATCGATTCTGAGATTGAACCGAAGTCGTGCAGGATCTCACCCCAGAGCAGGGATAGTGCACTCACATCGGCACGCTTCTTGGCTAAGGCAACCCCGCGTTCGACAAGCCGCAGAGCCCGTTCGGCCCGGTACTCCGCTGCTTGCGCCCGTGCCGCTTCCAGGTAGGCCCGGGGAGCGCCATCGTCATCGCCTCGATCGAGATGCTGTGCGCACAACGTTAGGTCACGGCTCGCGAACCAATCTGCCGCTCGCCGGTGCAACTCGCGGCGCCGGCTCTTGAGCAGGGTGTCGTAGACGCCCTCCTGGATCAGCGCGTGGGCGAAGAGGAAGTGATCGCCCTGCGGGCGCACGAGGCGATACCGCACCAGGTCGGCGCAATTCCACCCAGGCTGGTCGAGCAGGGTTGCCAACGCTTCGGCAGTAAAGCGCTGGCCGAGAACCGAGGCTGCTTGCAGCGCCCGCTTGTCGGGCAACGCGAGCCGATCCAAGCGTGCCTGTACTAAACTCCGGATCGAGCCCGGGATGCCGCCCTCGGTGCTCTCCTCGGCATGCCGCAACAGTTGCTCCAGAAACAGCGGATTTCCGGCGGCCCGTTCGACGCAGCGCTGGGCGATCTCGCCGAGTGTGTCGACATAGGCAGCGGCGAGTCTGTTGGCCTCACGCGGCTGGAGTGAGCCGAGTTCGATCGTCACGATCGGCTGGTCGGCAATCGTCCCGCGCCGGAGCTCATGAAACGCGTCGCGCTCAATCCGCGAGGTCATGACCAGAAGCGCCGAACACCCAGGGATTGTCTCGGCAAGGTTCGCTGCATGATCGAGAGTCATCTGGTCAGCCCAGTGCAGGTCCTCAATCACCAGCAGCCGAGGACGACGGCCGCTCGCGCGGATGACCAGCTCGGCGACGGTCGCCCGCTTGCCGCGGTTGCGGGCCGCGAGGTCCATCGCATCATAGAGCGTACGCAGCTCGGTCGATTGCGGCACATTCAGGAGGTCGTTCAGGTACACCCGCCGCTCGTCAGCAAGCATGCCCTCCTTGAGGGCCTTCTCAGCCGCTGCGTCGATCTCTTCCTGGCTGCTCTCGCCCGTCAGGCCGAGCAGGCTGCGGACGAGCGAGCGGATTGCGTCTTGGCCGGAGCCCATTCCAAAGTCGAGCACCAGGCCGCTGTGACAGGCGAAGTTCTCTCCCTCGGCCTTCGCCTGGAACTGCTCAAGCAGGCGGGTTTTGCCGATTCCGGCCTCCCCGCGGATGTAGACGGCGCTGCCGTGTCTCGTGTCCCGGCACCGGGTCAGCGCGGCTTCGAGCTGCTGCAGTTCGCGTTGCCGTCCAACAAAGACTTGGCGCCCCGAACGGGCCGGCTCGCGAAAGGCGCGCAGTCGCCACGCCCTGACCGGCTTTGCGAGGCCTTTGATGGCCAGCTCGCCGACCTCGGAGCAGTCGACCCGTTCGGCGAGCGCCCGGTGGACTGAATCCGAAATGAGGATCTCGCCCGTGGCCGCTTTATCCGTCAGGCGTGAGGCGAGGTTCACGGAGTCGCCGGTTACCGTGTATTCAAGGTGCCGCGCGCTGCCAGTGCCGCTCGCCATAACCTCGCCACTGGCAATGCCGATGTGTACGCCAATTGGGCGGCCGAGCTCGGCCGCAAGCATGGGCACGCGGCGCCGGATTTCGAGGGCAGCCCGGACGCATCGCTCGGGGTCGTTGCCATGGGCCGCCGGGGCCCCGAAGACGGCCATCACGCAATCGCCGATGTGCTTGTCGACAATTCCGCCATGATCGGCGATGCTTGCATCGGCAAGGTCGAAGAAGCTTCCGAGGAGGGCGTGGACTTCTTCTGCATCGAGTTCGTCGGCGAGCTTCGTGTAGCCGGCGAGGTCCGCGAACAACACCGTCACCTGCCGCCGCTCAGCCTCCGGCAGCGGCGAAGCCACCGGCAATATCGAGGCCGGCGCGCCGGGGACAGGAAAGGACGTCGGCGCTGTTGCATCACGCAACGCCGCGATCGCGGCAAGCAGTTTGCGGCGGTGGCCGACCGAGGTGACGCCAACCCCGATCAGATCGTCGGCGGTCAGGTGGGCAAGAACCTCGGCGTCAATGTCGTTCTCGCGGAACGCCTGCTCGTACTGCTCCAATCCCAAACCGTGCAGCCAAGCCGCAACGTTCATGGGTGCCTCCTGGCTCGGTTGCTCCGTAGAGCACCAGCTCCTTCAGCCTACCCCAAAATTTCACCACAGGCGCGTTCAAGCGCGCTATCTGTGGAGATTTTCACCGGTCAGAGCAGATCGGAAGCTGACCACCGATTGACCAGCGAAATACCGTGAACAAACGGCGATAAAGGTGGTCAAACACAAGCGAACTTCATTGTTTTTATTGATCTTTTCGATCGCTATTTACGTTCGGGACGCAGGTGTTGCGGGTTCGTTGATCCGCGGCGGCTCGATTTACAATTCGGCCCTAACCTGTTGATCTGTATAGGCTCGTTCGCGTGTCTTTTTACACCTAAGTACCTCTGGTTGTTCATCAAACATCAGACTCTTAATCAGCGGGTCCCAGGTTCGAGCCCTGGTGCGCCCACCAAGCTTTTCAATGGCTTGGATGTCTGGCGATACGGGTATTCTAGCAAGCGATCAGCGGCCTTTCAGCGATCACCGTCCTCAATTCGGATCGAGGAGTGATCGTGGTCTGCTCGTCTCTTTATTCTCGGCAAGATGCCCCACGTCGCTGAATTTAGTCCGGGCCGAAAACATGCGCATCGTACAACTGGATATTCGCAGCGCGTCATCGGACCGCTACTCGCGCTGAGACGATCGATGCCTCGCGCAAGCGCGCGTCGCGCGTAGAGTTTCGGAACAATAGGACGCTTGCAGGTGATCTTGGTCAGGGTCACGACGGCTACAGCCGCGTGCGATACCTTGTTGCTCGGGGCGTTCGCGTGCGCGAGGCGGATGCCGATCGCCCCCTTTCTCCCGAGCGACGTGCTTCCGCTCTTCGTACTTTCTCCCGGAGCCGCTGCAATTGAGCGAGCAGGCCAACGAGTTCGATCGTTGCGTGACGCAGAACAGCCAGGCTGCAAACCCCACTACTCACTACAACATCCCCAAACAGGCCCTTGCCGAATCCGTGACGGGAAGCTCGAATTTGTGATGACGTGCCAATAACGTCTAAGCGATGGATCATCGCGCCGTCCGTTCGCTTTACGACGATACGCGGAAATATTTTCGCGCATTCCATTTTCGAGCATTCTAACGCGTCGCAACAAAATGCCTGCATCAGGAAAAGGGAATTTGGACGCACTCTCTAGAACGGCCACGTCTTTTGCATCAGCACGAGGGAGCCGCGCGAAGCATCTCCGCCGTCCGGATGATCGGCTCTTCGACCCAAGCCTCGCGGGCGAACCAGTTATGATTAGCCTGACAGGTCGGACAACGAGTATTGCCGAAAAACACGATGCTCCGCAGGAAAGTCTCACGATCGGATTTGATGCCGGTCGGGATCGCGCGACCGGTTTGCGGGCACTTGACCATAATCATACCCATGCGAGCCTCCCTGAAATAATTTGACGGTTGAATAAAAGGGCCGGCCGGCTGGAGTGCGCTCTCGTCGGTGCGGGTTAACTGGGGGGCATCGCACCTGGGGTCGTTGTTCGAGCAAGGGGCAGCTTGCTCGTGACGACGCTTCTCCAACCGACCGGATTCCTGCTTGGCGAAATGGGGATACCGCCGGCTTTCGCTCGGCAACCCTGAATAGTGCTGCGACCTCAACCGAAAGCTTCTGGGAGGCGCTTAACAATTGTCATGTCCAAATCCCTGCGGCTTCGCGCGGAATGTTCCGCTCGTAACGAAACCATTATCTTGGTCTTGACGGACAGATCAGCCCACCGGATCACTGGTCTCACTCCCCTCGTGCAGTTCGTTAATATTCTCCGTCTTTATTTAATGTGCAAATTAAAATTTGCATTGTCGGTCTGATTTGCGACTCTTGGCCAATTTATTTCTTACGCGGGGGCTGCACGGCACGATGTCCCTCGCCAAAGATGTCCGGCCTTTCCTCGTTTGGCTTCAGCAACCCCTCATTCTCGTCATGGCGTTCGCTGCGTGCTGCGGCTTGCTCGTAGGTATTAAATAGTTACGCGAGGTTCAAATATGAAACAAATTTTGATTATGCGATAAATATGCAAATATCGTTGTTAATTGCTGCCAATCACGTAAGCTAAACTCGTCCAAGTTCGTGCGACTGGAGGAGACGATGTGGGAATCAATTCTTAACAAGCACAACCTCACCTCGAATACACCGCAGTTGGCTCAGATGCGCGCTGAATTGCTAAGCATTGGCGAGAAGGAGCGCATTCTGAGAGAACGGAGTGCCGATCGCGAAGCTTATCGGTACCTATTGGATGCTCATCGGTTGATCGCGAGAGCGAGCCTTCTTGGAAAGCAGGTGTTGAACATTTCTCCGCAGGGAGGGGGCAAGGACGGTCAGCTGGCGGCCTGACCGGCCGGATTGTCATTTTTGAAACGAGCCCGATCGGATGGCATGTGTTCGGCTGAACGGGAATTGCAGCGCCGCAGGCCGGGCTAGACTGAATCTCGCGGGCGACGGCCGTCTCCTTGGTGCCGCGACAATAGCGCCTCCCAGACGCTGTCGCCGCCTCGTCGGTGCAGAGCGAGGCAGACCTGTTCACATTGGTTGGAGCCGTGCTGGAAAGATCGTCGGCAGAGATGGTGTTGAGACCGGCTCCGGATACAGTATTCGCGCTGCTGGAGGGTCGATCAATGCTCTTCAGCGAAGCAGGGCAGAAGATTTTTGAGTTGGACCGAGTAGGGGCATTCATTTGGTGTAAGTTGGCACAAGGCGCCTCTCTGGAAGAAATTTGTCAGGGGCTTGGTGCGCTAGGCATTGACGAGCAAACGGCACGCCAGTTCACGCGACAGGTTGTAAATGTCTGGATCGATCGAGCGTTGCTTGAAGTCGATTGGCGAATGCCGACCGATTGTGCCTTCTCAGCGATCCTGGGTCGGCACAGAATAGGCGTCCGGGCCGCAAATCGGGACCTCTTGAATCGGCTGCTTCCGTTATTTTGTGTTCCGGACCAGAGCGCCGGCTGCGACGTCGACGTTGCCATCGAAGCAATGATGCTGGACGGGCACGTGTTCTTCCGCGGAGAGGATGCCCGCATCTCCAGATGTGAAGTCGAAGCGCTGGCCCCCACGATCAAAGCTTACATCACCGAGCGGCTCATTCGAAACAGTCGTTGGGTCTTCTCCCTTCATGCCGCTTCTCTCGTGAAAGACGGTATGGGCCTGCTGTTATGCGGCCAACCGGGAGTTGGGAAGTCTACCTTCACACTGCAACTGGTGGACGCCGGACTTCGGTATGCCGGCGATGATGTTGCGCTGGTTGAAGCTGACGGAACGATCTGCGGACTCCCGTTTGCTCTCACCCTCAAGCAGGGATCGTGGGGCTTTCTCTCGCGACTAGATGGCGACCGGCACGACGCGACGCATTGCCGCTCCGACGGCGTTCTGGTGCGGTACGTACCAATTCCGGCTGCACAGAACCAATGCTTTTCCGCAAGCTGGGTCATCTTCTTGAACCGGGTCGCGAGCGGTCCGGCCGAACTGACCGCGATAGATCAGTTGGATTCGATGAAGCGGCTCATCGAGAACGCATTTGCTGCTGACGGACGACTTTCGCAGGCCGGCTTTTTTGCTTTGAAGCGGATTGTCGCGGGAGCGCGATCGCTTCAACTCACCTATTGCGAGGCCGTGGAGGCTCGGCGATTGATTATGGATTTGTGCAATGGCAAGACATAGCGCCGCACTGACGAGCCTTTGCAATTGCTTGCGAGGCATGCCACCGGTCAATGTAGAGTGGACGCCCGTAATCGGGCTCGCAAACCAGACTCTGACGACGCCGGCGCTCATCGATTTTGTCGACAAATTCGCATCGATGCTGCCGGAGGACGTCTGCACATATATTCGCCAGATCCACCGCCGAAACGTGCTGCGCAACAATCGGCTCATCGCCCAACTGGAAGAAGCGGTCGTTGCGATGAACAGCTTGGGAATTACGCCGATCATGCTCAAGGGGGCATCGACACTGGCGACCGCGCCCGAGGAGCGACGAGGCGTTCGGTTAATGTCTGATCTGGACATCATGATTATGCCAGACGAAGCCAGAACGGCAGTCGCCGCTCTATGTGCAATTGGATACGATATCGATTACCAGGCCCCTTCCGAAAGCCAGAGATGGCACGTCGAGCTGAATCGGTCGCAGGATGTCGGCACCATCGACCTGCAGCGGGCAGCTCCAGGTCCTGCGTACCTCTACCAGAGCTTCGGGCATGCGCTGAACCATTGCGTCCCTGCGCCGCTGGGACGGGGACGCGTCTATATCCCCAGGCCTACCTACCAAGCGCTCATGTTGATCATCCATGATCAGTTTCAAGACTATGGTTATTGGCTCGGCGACCTCGACCTGCGGCACCTTGTTGAATTACGCGATCTAAGCAATTCCGCCGAGGGCCTCGATTGGGGGGAGCTTAGCTCTCTTGTCTCGAGCGAGTTGATGAAGAACGCAGTCGAAACCCAGCTGTTCGCTCTTGCTGAGCTGCTTGGCGTCGAGATTCCGCACGCGTTGCGCTCCCGACTGATTCCGCGCCTGCAGTTCATGCGACAGTTGATGCAAGCACGCTTACCGGCCACACGCGTGCCCCTCCTGGCGATGAACGTTCTGGACCTCAGAAACTACCGCAGGGAGGCGGCCGTTGTCTCGACAAGAACCAGCGCGAACCGACGTGGATTGTGGTCTGTGCCAAGAGCTAGAACCTTACAGTTTCTGCTGAATGCGACGACCGCAGTTCGTGCGGGAAAGGTCTAGAGCCTGCGACCGTCACACGAGCGTTCTCGAGAGATCGTGGCGGCAGGTCTTGGCAGAGCGGGTTTTCGATCTGCTACATGCTCCAGGTGGGTAGGCGGCTGCCCCAATCCGCAGGACTGAACATTCTCAGCCGACCCGAGGTGCGTCCAGTCGCGCAGAGCTAGGAATGCTCTCGACCACCAGCATTCCCTTCGGACGATTCGCCGTTCTCGCGGATTTTGAACTCCTCCAGCGTGTGGCCTGATTGGAGGGCGGCAACCAGCCAGCGGGGCTGCTTACCACGTCCTGACCAAGTCTCTGTTGGCTGGAGCGGGTTGTAGTACTTCGGTACGACCTTCGGGTATTTGCGACGGGGCTGGCCGGTCCCCGTCTCAGACGCCCCGATTTCAGCTTCGCCGAATTGATCCGGCTGGTTGAGTTGCGCAAGACGCTTTTCCAGTTCCCGCTTTTCGGCGGTGATCTTTTCGGCGAGAATCTTCGTCAGCTCCTCGTGAAGGAGCCAGAGTTCCTCGAAATCCATGGCTTCGAGATCTTGCCTTCGCATAGCATTTCTCGTCACCGTTCGACTGATGCCCCTACCTGCCTGTCATCTCCACGCCGAATATCGTTGTTCGCGCGGCGAGTTACGGACAGGGACCGAGACCGGTCTTTCAAATTTGACGCGACAATAAATAAATAGTATATTATTTAATATTATATTGCGAGCATTATTTTTAATCGACGTATTGAAAGGCCAGAAGCCTTGCTGCAAGCCCGAAAAGAAACATTGGACGCTATTGATTGCCCAATGGGGCGCCTTGAAGCGGCGATCAGCCGGTTTATCGCTCCGTCGGCTGCATTGACCGACATCCAGGCTTTGAAGCTGCAAATCCAGCTGCGAGGGCTCGCGCTAAGAGACATCGCAATCATAAGCTCGCGATTGCGGCAGGCCGATGGTCGCAATTCAGGTGGATTGTCGACTACGAAAGGCGGCCTCGCGCGCCGGGCCTATCCGCCGAGAGTGCGGCGCGGCAGATTGATCCCACGGCCCGCTTAACGTGCATTCTTCGCTTGAGTGGAGGCGTCGGTGCACGTAAGGCGCGTGACGTTGCTTTGGCCGAATTAAATTGAGGGGGATAGTGCATTTTTCTGTCTTGATTAGAACCGGCGACGCAGTTATGTGGAGCACGAACTTGTCGTTCGGTTCCACATGTTTTTGTAATGTTGACCCTCTTGGTTCTTGATTACCCGGCCGGGGCAATATTAAATGGGCGCAACTACAGGATGCTAGCATGTCGACCAAGAAGCTCGAACTAGAAGCGATGTCCCTCGACGATCTATGGTCGCTTCATGAGGAAATTAGCGGCATTTTGTCGGATCGAATCAAGGCGGAAAAGCAGGAACTGGAGAAGCGCCTGGCGGTTCTCGGCGGTGGCATGGCTGTATTAGCCGAAACAGGCGGGCCAGGCGTCTCTGCGACCGGCAAACCGAGGCGCAAATATCCGCGCGTGCTACCGAAATACCGCAACCCGCAGACTTCCGAAACCTGGTCGGGACGTGGCAAGCGGCCGCGGTGGTTGGTTGCTGCCATGAAATCCGGCCGTCGGATCGAGGAGTTTCGCATAGGGGAACCGGCTCCGAAGTTTCGGCAACGGGCGTGAATTGCCGTCCATGGGCCGGCGTGGCGCCGCGATCCTGTTCGCTTAACAGGCGTTGCGCCCCCGCAGCACTTCCATGGGAGTTCGCAGCAGGATTGCGAGGTCTAGCCGAAGACTCCAGTTGTCGATATACCAGAGATCGTACTCCACACGTCGCTCAACCATGGTCGCTGTAGGCGTTGGTCCACGGCAGCCATGGATTTGAGCCCATCCGGTCAATCCGGGTCTCACTCGGCGCCGGAAGGCGTACTTCCGGACGAGCTTTTCGAACTGTCCGTCGTGGGCCACGGCATGGGGGCGTGGGCCTACCAGTGACATGCTGCCGTCGAGGACATTCAACAACTGCGGCAGCTCGTCGAAGCTCGTTCGCCGTAGCCATCTGCCAACCCTGGTAATGCGAGGATCAAGAGGCGTTGCCTGAACGACGACAGGTCCATTCTCAAGCACATGCATCGTCCGAAACTTTCGGATGGAAAATATTCGGCCATTGAAGCCGCATCTTTGTTGCTTGAAGAGGATCGGACCGGGAGAATCCAGTCTGATCGCGACCGCAGCCATGGCGAGCAATGGTGCAAAGACCATCAAAGCAAATCCCGCGCCGATAATATCAATTATTCGCTTGCTTGCGCGCTCGATTGCCGTGAGGGGGCCCGGCTGGATTTCCACGCAAGCGGCACTTCCCAAGCTCCTCGTCGGATGTCGAAGCAGTTCGGATGCGGCACCTACCGGGACGAACACGATAGGGAATGGCAGCACCCTCAGGTCGGAGATAAAGGCACGAAGGTCGGCCCAACGTTCGGGATTGGCCTCCAGCACGATTTTATCGACTTCGGAATTCCGAATATGTTCGATCACGCGGCAGCTGAGCCGTTTTCTGGAACCGGGGTCCGAGCCCATCGCAGGCAACCCAAAGCGGCCCTTAACGCAATAGCCGAGGACCGCAAGAGTCTCCGACAGACCAGCATGATTCGAAGGCGGCTGATCGGTGATCAGGACGAGATTCGTCCGAGCGAATTTCCTGCCGCTGAAGCATTTTATTAGCAGTGTCCTGGCAACGCACCGTTGCGCAATCAAAGATGCCAGGCCGAGTGCCGCAAACAGGAGGCCGGCACCTCGGAAGAACTGTGGCTTGTCATCCAGCATCTCTACAGCGGCGGCCAGCACATGCAACAAAATCCACGTGAGGCAAATGGCGCGAACTTGGCTTCGGAGAACGAGGAGTTCTGTTGGCCGATACAGTCCCCTGCCTTTCAGAATGTAGACAAAAGATACTGATGCTGCGGCCGCGTAGGCGCATGCCTGGCCTAGGCCAGCTGGTGCCGGGCTGCCGTGTGAAAGAAGCGCGGAAAGGAAGCCGGCGAATAGAATGGTCGCGATATCGGCGCAGATCGCTACGAATTCAACAGAGTCGTACCGGACGGGCCATTTGCCTTCATCAGCAATGGACGATCGTGAGTTGACGAGAGCTAGATCGCTCTCATGGTCGCCGATATGCCGGTTGATAAAATTCATGGCCAATCAACAGGAGCGCATGCGGTTAATAATTAATATATTATGAATTTAAATATATTATTCAACCTGAATTGGTCGCAACATGATAAATTTAATCGGATCTTTACCGCCAGCCCGATTATCAATCAGGACCGATCTGGGCGCGATCGGACACACTGCTGGAAAACGCTATGGGCCTTGCGAACGCAACTTGTGGAGGTAGCTTGGGTCGAGCTCCGAAATCGAGCTCTCGGCAAGCGCCCTGCCGTCGGCCGATGCCGATTGGTATGCGGCGGCGATAGCTGGCCCGAGTGCGGTGCGGCCGGTAATCGCAACTTTAAGGTCGCGCCGGATAAGATCTCGTAGCTCAGGATCCTTGATCGCAGCGTCAATGCCGAGAGCGACGGAAAGCCGTAGTGGAATAAGATCCAGCGCGTTTGGTGCAGTATAGTAGGACATCCTAAGTAAGCTTGTCGTGTCATAAGTCGCCGCGTGCTGCTTTGAAAGCGCCGCCAGCATGAGCCAAACGTCGCCTCGAAGGGGCGAGTATTCCAGCACTGCAGAAAAAGCATTTAAGTCCGTGGACCGGCCGGTGTTCTGCGGGTCCGTGGCCTTGTCAGACTTGAGGCGCACAGTTGCAGCGGCGACTTCCCCGCGCGTGGATTGGTGCGCTGAGATCAAGGCTTCGTTCGAACCGGCAACCGATGTATCAGAGAGGCGATCACCAAACGGCCAACTTTGCGAAACCATCAAAGCTGCTTGCGCAGCCAACAGCAATCCGATCATTGTCAGAACAACGCGTGTCAGAGGCCATGGGAAAGCGAAGATGGCCGAATGAATTCGTCGCGCTGCCGTGGCTCGGTCGCTGGCGTCCTGTGTAGGCTGCCGCAACTTGATGGATTCCACGTCGCGGGCTGTACCGGACAGGCTTTGAGCGAAAGCCAGGCCGTAGACCGTCGCCACCAACAGTGATGTCCATAAATCGAAAAGGCCGTTTTCGGCAAAGGCCAGTATTGTCAACGATACGCAAGCGCCTGCGCCGACGGCTGGATATAGGTAAGCCTGATTGCGAGACAACGCGCGCCCGAACAAGATGCAGGCGCTGATGACGGTGACTATCAATAGCCCGCAGAGGAACGTACGTCCCATTTCGACCGCGACCGCCGCGGCAGCGGTCGGCCGTTCGCGCATTGGGACCATGCCAACGTCTCCATAAATCGGCAGAAGCACAACAAAAGTGCCTGCACCGGTCCCGATCGGGTGAGTGTCCTGTAGCATCCGCTCGGTTGCGGCCCGAGTTTGCGTCGATAAGGCAATCGTCAGGTCAGCATTCCGATTGATCGGAACGAAAGTGAGGCTGGCGACGAACAACATGGTGGCGGTTGAGAGAACACCAGCTCTGCCCCACAGGCCAAAGAACCATTTGCGAATTGCGACCACCGTGAGGATGATTGTCACCCCGAGCAGCACGGCAATCAGCGCTGTCGAACCGCTACAAAGTGCGATCGCCACAAGCGAGATGATCAATGATAGAAACGCGCTGCTAAGAATGGCGAGCGGTCCTGTCGGCGAGCGAGGCGATCGTCTAGGCCGCCGCAATTGGTCGATCGCACGGATAGCCATTGCAGTGGAGAGAAGGACACCAAGTGCTGCCGCGGTCGAGCCGGTCCAAGCTTGTTCGGCGGGCCAGGAGCCACCCAGGTTGTTGTTTCTCCAGATCGAAAATATACAGCTGACGGCGGTGATCGATACAAGGATATAGAGGACCTGCGCCGCCCGATGTGTGTCCAGAGCAACGACCGCGGTGACGAGGGCGGCAGCGAGGACAATGTTGTAATGTGAAAGCGCCAGTACCGTCTCGTGTACATCAACCGAGAACCTCTGTGCGAGAGGTTGGTGTAGAGCGGCCGACGCCGTCGCCCAGATCTGATTTCCGAGCCCGCGGAGCGGGATCGGAACAACTTGCAGTGCGATCCAAAGCACGGGTGCGGCAAGAGCCAGAATTATAAGGGGCCGCAGAAGCTTTGCGAAGGAGGTGAGGGTTGACGGCTTGGCGAAGAGGCCGACGGCCAGTATAGCGGCCGCAAGAATGCCCGATAGCACCACTGGACTCTTTAGGTTCTCGACCACAGCAAAAGCCGCAGCGACCGCCGCAGGCACAGCGAGCATTGCAGATTGGACAACCATTTTACACCACTTCTGGCTCTGACCCGCTCAAACCAAGTGCATGTTGCAGAAGGCGCCTGACTCCATCGTTTTGGCTCGACGCAAGTTAGAGGGGGTCATCCTAAGAGACCGACAAGCCATATCTGACGTAGTGGCTGTCATCGTAGTAATCACTCCGGTGAGCGTCGTACCGTGCCATTGCCCTTATATCGGTCTTGTTAAGGACGACGCCGATCAAGGAATCGGAGATGGTCGGCGCAGTATGCAGGGCATGCTGAACCACATCGATTTTCGTCCGTCCCCATTCGACGACGAGAACGTAGCAGTCGACCAACGGCGCAGTGACACGCACGTCTACCAGGGGCGAGAGTGGCGGGAAATCAACTATGACGTAGTCATAGGTCTGCCGCAAACGGTCGAATAGCTTGCTTATGTTTTCGGCGGAAAGGATCTCGCTCGTATGAAGGATAGGGCCACGCCGGACGGCTGGCAAGAATGCAAGATTGGTTCTGGGGTCGTGCCACAGCGCTTCTTCGAGCGAACGCTTTCCGTTCGCCACCTCGAGTAAACCGAATGCAGCTTTCGGAGCCATAGCCGCAGAGAGTGAAGGGTTTCTAAGGTCGCAATCGACGACAATAGCTCGCTTACCGCTATGTCCGATGAGGTGAGCTAGAGAGGCTGCAATCGTCGTCTTGCCCTCATTTGGCAGAGCCGACGTGATTCCGATCACTTGGTTGGAGGCCTTCGCGGGGGTGTGGTCTATAGCGAGCTTGATCGAACGGATGGCTTCCGTGAAGCGGGAGAGCGGCATCCCGATGACGGCTCGGTGAAGCGTCGGAACGTTTGAGATCGTGCGTGATCGCAGATCTTCATCCGGTTGCTGGGATCGGGCGGTCGACTTCTGCCCCTTCGGAGACGACAGCAAGGGGACCAGCGACAAGCACGGCAGCTCCAGTGCAGTCTCCACCTGTGAGGACGTGCGGAAAACTCTGTCCAAAACATCTCTCAGAAGAGCCAAGCCGATCCCGAGTGCTAGCCCGGCGGCCAAGCCGAAACCGAGCACCAAGTTTGCCTTCGGCTTGCTCTTGCGCTCCGGCGGGGAGGCGGGAAAGATCACCCGTGTTTCCGAAATCGGAAATGTCTCCTGCTGGGTCGCCCCCATGGAGTGCTGCAGAAACGCCTCATGCATGGCGCGCAGACTTTTCGCTCGGCTCTCCAACTCCCGTATTGTCAGTTCTGCTGAGTTCGTCAGGCGTGATTGCGAGACGGCGCGAGCAAGTTGCTTCTCGAGCTCCTGCTGCCGCTGCTGAGCAGCTTCCAATTCGTTTCTGCTGGTTTCGGCGAGCCTCTTAACTTCTTCGAGGATGGATGTGCGAATGTCGCGTATCCGAGTGCGCAGGTTGACAACCGCCAGATGGTCGCGGCCGAACCGGGCTGACCAATCGGCTTCGCGACGTGACAACTCGAGATATTGCTGGCGAAGCGTATTGATGATCGCGCTCTGGAGGACCTCGGCACTCGCCGCGTCAGGAGCGCTGATGGTGGAGGAGCCAGCTGCATTGGCGCGTAGGACGGCGTCGAAGCGGTTGAACTTGACCTGTGCATCGGAAGTCTGGGTTCGGGCAGCGACCAATCGGGCGTTGAGATCGTTGACGGGCTGTTCATCAATCGATTTTCCGCCGGTCGAGACGATGTTATTTTGGGACTTATATGCGCTCACGGCGCGTTCGGCCGTCAGTGCTTGCTCATTGAGGTTTTGGAGACGTTCCTGCAGCCAACTCGCTGCCGTTCGCGTGGCCTCGAATTTCGCATTCATCTGGTCGTTAATGTACGCGTTGGCCACGGCATTGGCGATCTCCGCCGCGCGTTCCGCGTTGCTCGAACTGTAGCTAACCTCGATGATCTTGCTATATCCGATCCTGTACGCGGAGAGCCTATCCAGCAACGCGGCGATCGCGCCTTCCGTGGGCGTATCAGCCTTCGAATCGTGCTCCGGCTGCTGACCGCGGTTTCGAATGCGATACAGTAGCGAGCTGAAGGACCAACGTGAACCCGTAAAGTCTGGATCGTTGGCGAGATTCAGCTGCGTTATGACTGCTGCTGCAATCCCCCGCGACCTTATCATCTGCAGTTGCGTTTCGATTTGGGCCGCGTCGACGACCGGCTCTGGAAGGAGTGACTGCTGCTGGACGAACTGAGCTCGAGGATTCGACAGCAGGATTTGTACTTGAGCTGTGTAGGTTGGGGGAGCGAACCGCAGGTAGAGCATCGCGGCTGCGAATACGAGAGCGGCGGTGACGATGATCATAAGATATCGACGCCTTGCAAAGATGACCGCGAACTTGACGAGATCGCCGATTCCCCCGCCGTTGATCTGGTTCGACTGGGCCTGGCCGCCCAGAGGCAAGCGTGTTCTGTCGGTCTGTAGAAGATTGCTCTGAAGCATGGGGTACCTGTCTGGCTCGGGAACACGTCGGTTTGGTCGCCCGCATGCGAGCGTTTGGTATATGATTTATTAAATGAATATAACGCAGAAAAATATGATTGCCAAATTAAATGTTATTCGGGTATTAATTGAACGACGGTCCACGGAAGGGGCCTTTTTGGCCAATTTTGCGGGGAGTCGCTGCTGCGCCCGACGATAATCGGCGGATGGAATTAAATGATATTTGAATTATGGTGGTTAAAGGATGGCCCGGCGGGACCGATCGTGAAGGAAGAAGCGTGGCGGGTCTTCGCGATCATTCAACGACATTCGAACGCCTTGAATGAGCCGCGTGCTGGCATGGCGATGCGACTCGGCTCAAGAAGTCGAATTCCTCCCGCACTGGAGACGCGTGGCATGTGCGAGCGCCCATCATGACGGCTCGAAGGACAACGGCGAAGGCAGTTTCGACGAGAGCAATTTCGATCGGTGCTTTGAAGACTTCGTTGCGCCTTCTGGCGGGACTGAGCACCACGTACGGGAGGACGCTTTCATGCTGGAAGTACGGTGTTTAGAGATCCCAGATATAAAGATCATTCAAACGGATCGAGTATCCGACGCGCGGGGTTATTTCTGCGAGACATTCCAGCGATCTGCATTCGCAGAGAAAGGGATTCTTGTCGATTTCGTTCAGGACAATCAATCCAGCTCAGATCAGGTCGGGACAATCCGGGGCTTGCACTTCCAGCGACCGCCGTTCGCCCAGGCCAAGCTCATACGAGTGCTAAGCGGCGCCATCCTGGATGTCGTGGTCGATCTTCGGCGTTCCTCGGCGACCTTCGGAAAGCATCTAGCTGTCAAGCTGGATAGCAAAACGGGCGAGCAACTGCTTGTCCCGAAAGGCTTTGCGCACGGTTTCTGCACGCTGCAACCTGAGACCGTCGTGTTCTACAAGGTCGACCAGGTCTACGCTCCAAGCCATGACGGAGGGCTCTATTGGGCCGATCCGGCACTGGCGATCGAGTGGCCGGTGACAACAGTCGAGGCCCAAGTGTCGCCAAAAGACAGGTCCCTGCCCAGGCTGGACCAGCTTACGGCCATTTTCGAGTGACGGAGAGCGGTCAGATGCGCGTTCTGGTGACCGGGGGAGCGGGATTTATCGGCTCTGCAGTGTGCCGTAGCTTGGTGCTACAGAAGGGCGCTGCAGTGATCAATGTCGACAAGCTGACCTATGCGGCCAACTCAGCCTCGTTGGCGTCTATCGAGGGGCGAAAGTCATACTTGTTCGAGCAGCAGGATATCTGCGACCGCGAGGCCATGGATTTCGTGTTCAGCAGCTACCAGCCTGACGCGATCATTCACCTCGCAGCCGAGAGTCACGTCGACCGCTCGATCACCGGCTCGGCCGCTTTCATTGCCACGAATATCGTGGGGACCTACACGTTATTGGAAGCAGCCAGAAAATATTATGAGGGCCTCTCGGTGTCACGACGAAAGCGGTTTCGCTTCGTTCACGTCTCGACAGACGAGGTCTACGGCTCACTCGGACTTGCCGACTTCTTCCGGGAAGAAACGCCTTACCAGCCGAGCTCGCCCTATTCAGCGAGCAAGGCAGCCTCGGATCATCTCGCGCTTGCATGGTTCAAGACCTATGGCCTGCCGGTCATTGTATCGAATTGCTCGAACAACTACGGCCCGTTTCAATTTCCAGAAAAGCTCATCCCCTTGATGATTCTTAATGCGATCGAGCGCAAGCCGCTGCCGGTGTACGGCGACGGCCGAAACGTGCGCGACTGGCTGCATGTTGAAGATCATGCGGCAGGTTTGATCACGCTTCTGTCGGAAGGTAGGCCCGGCGAGAAGTACAATTTCGGCGGCGATAGCGAACGCTCGAACCTCGACGTGGTTACCCAGATCTGCGACGTCGTCGACAGGTTGTATCCCGGTCCGGCAACGCGACGATCGATGATTACCTTTGTGCCGGATCGTCCGGGACACGATGTCCGCTACGCGATTGACGCGTCGAAAGCTCGCCGTGAGCTCGGCTGGCGGCCCACAAGAACGTTCGAGCAGGGGCTGACCGAAACAGTCGCATGGTATCTCAAGAGCCGCGCGTGGTGGGAGCGTGCCCGCAGCGGGGTTTATGACGGCTCGCGTCTAGGGCTCTTGGCTACACAACATTGAGGCTGAGAATGACGGAAAGGCCCATTTTCATTGCTGGTCGCAACGGTCAGTTGGCAAGGTGTCTTCATGACCTCGCGGTGCTGCACAGCATGCCCGTGGTCTCCCTTGGACGCAGCGAACTCAATCTGGAGACTCATGGGGAACTCCGACGGGCGATCGATCCATTCGCACCGTCCATGATCATCAACGCTGCCGCTTACACGGCGGTGGACCTAGCAGAATCGGAAGTAGCAAGAGCCTTCAGCATTAATCGCGACGCAGCGGCCGCGTTGGCCGATGTCGCATGGCAAATGAATATACCGTTCATCCAAATCTCAACCGACTATGTCTTTGACGGCACAAAGCTGGATGCTTACGAGGAAAGCGATGTTCCTGCGCCAATGAATGTGTACGGCGCATCGAAGCTCGCGGGCGAAGCTGCCGTTCTAGCGGCTCACCCGCTCGCAACGGTAATTCGCACTTCATGGCTTTATAGTCCCCACGGCAACAATTTTGTTCGGACGATGCTGCGGCTCTGTGAATCGCAACCAGTGGTCAGAGTCGTTCAGGATCAATGCGGAAATCCGACTTCCGCGCTCGACCTTGCGTCGGCGATCCTTCAGCTCTCAGCGCGGCTGCTAACCCGCGATCGTAGAGCCATGGCCGGCATCTTTCATCTTGCCGGACAGGGTGAGACGACTTGGCATGGGTTTGCCCAAGCGATTTTCGACTTGCTCGCTCATCGCGGAATCCGAGTGCCGCAGCTTGAGGCGATCACGAGCGAACAGTACCAGACGGCCGCGCGACGGCCGCGGAATTCGCGCCTCGATTCATCCAAGGCAGAACGCGTCTTAGGCATTCGATTGCCGTTATGGCGTTGTTCTCTCGAAACTTGTCTCGACCAACTCCCGGAAGGTAGAATCGATGCTGAAAGGAATTGTGCTGGCTGGTGGCAGCGGAACTCGACTGTATCCAATCACGAGAGCGGTGAGCAAGCAGCTACTGCCCATCTATGACAAGCCGATGATCTACTATCCCTTGTCAACGCTGATGCTGACAGGCGTGCGCGAGATTCTTATCATAACCACACCATCAGATCGGTGTCAGTTTGAGCGCCTATTGGGGGACGGCAGTCAATGGGGAGTTAGGCTCAGTTACGCGGAGCAGCCCCGACCCGCCGGTCTGGCGGATGCGTTCATTGTCGGCGCAGACTTCATCGGGAGCGATCGTGTTGCGATGGTGCTTGGAGATAACATCTTCTTTGGCGACGGCCTGAGCGAAATGCTCGCAAGGGCTGCCGAGCGTGAGGAAGGTGCAACCGTTTTCGCCTATCATGTACGAGACCCGGAGAGGTATGGCGTCGTTACGTTCGACGAGGGCGATCGCGCGCTGCGGATCGAGGAGAAGCCGAAGCAGCCGAGCTCGAACTGGGCGATCACAGGTCTCTATTTCTTCGACAACAACGTCGTGCGCTACGCACGGCGCATTGAGCCGTCGTCGCGCGGGGAACTCGAGATCACCGATCTGCAGATGCAGTATCTTTCGGCCAAGGCGCTCCATGTCGAGCGGATGGGACGGGGGTTCGCTTGGCTAGATACCGGAACAGTGGAGTCGCTAATCGATGCGGCTATGTTCGTGCAGACGCTTGAAAAGCGCCAGGGCATGAAGGTCGCTTGCCTTGAGGAAATTGCGTTGAGGCAGGGATTCATCGAGCGCAACCAGATCGAAGAGTTGGCGCGACCGTTGGAGAAGAGTGGCTACGGTCAGTATTTGCGCGAGATCGGGTCTCTCCTGACTTGAGTCTCGGGTTGAGTCATCCGCAGACATTGGAACGAGTTAAATCATAGTTCTTCGATGAACATCAACCCGATCAACAGTGGGACTTTGATGCCCGATCTCTCGCAAAATTCCCCGCTGGTGCGCTATGCGCTCAGAGGATTGGAGCGGTGTTGGCTACCTGAACACGGCTGCTGGTCACATATCTACCATCTGGACGGGCGCGCTTCGCCGAACGAGTCTTTACGGCGCAGCGATGTGTTCTACACGCTTAACGTTCTGCTCGGAATGTCAAGGATAAAGGACGTTCCTGGCAGCATTAATCTATCGGAAACATTCCATCGGAATGCGGTCCAGCTCACGGTCCTTTCGGTACCAAAGTATGCACTCGGCATGGCGCTTTGGGTTTCCGCAGAACTCAGCCTCGAGCTGCCCGAGCAAGTTGGGCGTGAAGTGAAGGCGCTCTTGAGCGATCAGGGGACGTGGAAGACGTTTCGGGCCCAAGATTTGGGTATGCTGTTGACGGGCGTGGTGGCTCAGGCCAGGGCCGGCGGCAAGGAGTGGGCGCCTTTCGCCGCTCCGCTGTATCGCTTTCTCCAAGAGCGATTTTACACTGGATCAGGGCTATTCTTCGACGCAGCATCGGGATTTCGGCGACGCTTCGCTTCGTTCGCGACGCAGATCTATCTCTCAATTGCGTGCTATCACTACGGTGAATTCGCAGGCGAGTCATCCGCACTCGCCATGGCAGAGGCCTGCGTGCGCAAGTTGATTGCGCTTCAAGGCCCCGACGGCGAGTGGCCCTGGTTCTTCGATGCGGCTGGTGGGCGCGTGCTTGATTTCTATGAAGTCTACTCGGTGCACCAGTATGGCATGGCTCCGGCGTTGCTTGAATGGGCAGAGCGCTACCGGGTTCGGGGGGCGCGGGATGCCCTAGTCAAGGGATTTACCTGGGTACTGGGCAAGAACCAGCTTCGCCGCTCGATGCTGGTGCCCGATCTCGGGCTGACCATCCGATCTCAGCTCCGCAAGCAGGAGCTGACAACGAGGGCGCCCAGGATGCTGCGCGCAATCACAAACGCCTACTCCGGACACGAGTCCGGGCTAATTGAAAATGCCGGTGTCGGACTTCGGCTGGAATGCCGTAGCTACGAACTGGGCTGGATATTGTGGTCGTTCGGTCAGCGAAGTGACTTGCTGGAACTGACCCACAACTCGGCCTTTGGCAAGGTACCCATGCCGGCCTGACGCCGTCGGACGAACGCTTGTGCTAACGGTTCCAGATGACGGCTCGCCGATTGCGCAGCAGCGACAGCATTGTTGTGACCCGATGCATTCTTACGGCACACATGACTGCGATAGCTTTGATGCGGGCCCTGATACCGTAGAGCCGATCACTCGTTAAGATCGTGATGATGCCCGGAGCGGGCGAGGCCAGAACAAGTAGGGCCTGCGCAATCCAGCGTAATCTCCATGCCGGCTTACCGTCGGCCATGTTGCGGTAGTGCAGAAGCTGTCGGTCCCATTTGACATAGAGCTCCTGGAGAGAACTCCTGGCCGGGTGGAAGACGATCATTTCCGGGATATATTGAAATCGAAGCCCGGCACGCTGCGCCCGTTGTCCCCACTCCATATCCTCCGCCACGTCGATCCCTGCGAACGGACCGACGCAATGGAAATCCGGGCGAAGCATCGCCATGTTGCCAGTGCCACAATAGCCATCGCGCTCGATATAGAGCTTGAATCGATAAGCGAAGACGCTCTCGTAGGCCGCGATGGCATCCTGATGTGGCTTCGTGCCACGCCAGATGCGGACGTCCCCTCCGAGCACTGTTCGAGGCGGCAACGAATGCAGTGAGCGCCACACGCTGCTCAGCCAATCCGGATGTGCCCTGCAATCGGCATCAATGAAGGCAAGCACCTCGCCGCTCGCAGCAGCAACTCCGGTGTTGCGCGCCGGGCCAGGCCCGGGCCGCGCCTCGCACAACAGTCGTACGCCCGGATATTGAGCGAGGACGTCGGTTGGCAAGGTTGCGGAGCCGTTGTCAACGACAATGATCTCGAACGAATCCCGGGGAATGCTCTGCGCCTCGAGACTGGCCAGGCATGTTTTCAGCTCGCTTGGCTGATTCAAATGTGGAACAATCACCGAAATCGCCCGCCATTTAATGTCCATTTAATTCCCTCCGCCACCGCCTGTCGCGATTTGACCGCTTACGCGGCTGTCGGCCTCGCATTTAAGGTCAAAATATAATATCAATATAACTTGCAAATAAAATCGCTATCATTATTATATCGATATTATTTAAGTTCAATTGAAAGCGGTCTTTCGCTCAAATGGCCGGGGAGGAACCCATGCGTGCCTACTTTTTGGGATGCCCCATCGATGTCTTGACTATGGCAGAGACTGTCGACCTTGCTCGTAAGGCCATGCGAAACCGTCAGCGTCTGCAGCATGTGGCGCTCAACGTAGCGAAGTTCGTCAACATGCGCTCCGATCCAGTGCTTGCCGCTGATGTCGCCAACAGCGACATTGTCGGAATCGACGGCATGGGAATCCTTTGGGGGGCGCGGGTGCTTGGTCTCCCGGCAACGTCGCGAGTCACCGGCGTAGATCTACTCAGCGAGTTGCTGAAAGTGTGCGCGCAAGAGGGCCTCCGACCGTATTTTCTGGGAGCCTCACCCGCCGTGGTGCAACAGGCGGCGCAGCGTGTTCGGGACGAGCACCCTTCGCTTGTCTTTGCTGGGTTGAGGCACGGCTATTTTTCAAGCGAGCAGGAGAACGAGGTCGTCCGCGATATTCGGTCCAGTGGCGCTGATTGCCTGTTCATCGGCATGCCCACGCCGCGGAAGGAACGATTTCTTGCGGCCCACCGCGACGAACTCGGCGTACCGTTCATCATGGGCGTGGGCGGCGGGTTCGACGTTCTCGCGGGCTCGGTTCTGCGAGCTCCCACTCGCATGCAGCAACTCGGCCTCGAATGGTTGTACCGCATCTATCAGGAGCCCAGGCGGATGTGGTGGCGGTATGCCAGGACCAACACGCTATTTGCGGGAATCTTGACGCAAGCCTTCATGTGGCAGGCAGTTAGACGGGCGCCTGGCATGTACAGTGTGCTGCCCCCCGGGGCAGGTCGGATCGGAGGGTGAGGCGTGCGAAAGCATTTTCTCATCCTGTTAGGAACCAGGCCGGAAGCGATCAAGCTGTTTCCGGTCATCAAGCGGCTCAAGGCCGAAAAGAACAAGGACATCGCCCTCACTGTTTGCGCGACAGCGCAGCACAGGGAGTTGCTCGACCAGGTTCTCAAGGTGGCCAAGGTGGTCCCGGATGTCGATCTCGACGTCATGACAGTGAATCAGACGCTCGATAGTCTAACCGGCCGGCTATTGTCGCAGATCGGAGAAGTGCTGGAGAGGGTGAAGCCCACCAGAGTGATCGTCCAGGGCGACACTGCGACTGCTATGGCAGGTGCGCTGGCGTCGTACTATCACCGCGTTCCGGTCTCACATGTCGAGGCGGGACTGCGAAGTGGAGATATCTTCGCACCCTGGCCCGAGGAGGTGAACCGCAAGATTGTCGGCTCGATCGCCGATCAGCATTTCGCGCCGACCGAGCGTGCTGCGAGAGCGCTGCGGGCGGAGAACGTCTCCAAGGATCGCATTCATGTTACAGGAAATACGGTCGTTGACGCGCTGATCCTCGCGAAAGCCATGGTGGAGGCCGATCCGCAGCTCTCGTCCCGCTGGGACGGGATCAAGAAGCGCCACGGCAACCGCCGCATTATCCTAGTCACTTGCCATCGCCGAGAGAATTTCGGCGGGGGAGTTTTCAACGTCGTCAATGCACTGGAGACAATCCTGAGCAGGGAGGACGTTGCCGTCGTACTTCCGGTTCACCCGAACCCGAACGTTCGCGACGTGTTCGCGAGCCGCCTCGCCGATCATCCGCGTGTCGTACTCATTTCTCCCCAAGAGTACACCGATTTTGTCAGCCTTCTGTCGCTCTCGTATTTGGTTCTCACTGACTCCGGAGGCGTGCAAGAAGAGGCGCCGACGTTCGGAAAGCCCGTCCTTGTCATGCGTGAAACGACGGAGCGTCCGGAGGGCGTCGAAGCCGGCACCGCACGACTGGTCGGCGCGAACTACGATAGGATCGTCCAAGAAACATTCCGTCTTCTTGACGACGATGAGACTTATTCGGCTATGGCTCGCTCCCATAATCCCTTCGGTGACGGGCGGGCGAGCGAGCGGATCGTGAAGGTGCTTCTTGATGCCTGAATTCCATAAAGTTGCTGTCATCGGACTTGGCTACATCGGCTTGCCGACAGCCGCGCTGATAGCCAGCCGCGGCCTTCAGGTGGTTGGGGTGGACACAAAGGAATATGTGGTCAGGACGGTTGGTTCCGGATCCATTCACATTTCGGAGCCCGATCTTGATGGTCTCGTTTCCAAAGTGGTGTCGAGCGGAGCGTTGACGACATCAAGCGAACCGCAAGCCGCCGACGTCTTCATCATCGCGGTACCCACACCTATTGACGGAAACAATCGGCCGGATTTGTCCAACGTGAATACCGCGGTCGAGTCCATACTCGATCTGCTTCGACCGGGTAATCTCGTCATTCTCGAATCGACCTCGCCGATCGGAACGACTGAAGGAATCGCCAAGCGGATTAGCGAACGCAGGCCCGACCTGAGAGTTGGTGTCAACGGTCATGAGGATGGTGCAATCTACGTCGCTTATTGTCCGGAGCGCGTATTGCCCGGGAGGATCTTGAGTGAACTCATCAACAATGACCGATGCATCGGGGGAGTGACCCCTGCCTGCACTCGGCGGGCTCAGCGCTTCTATAAGATGTTCGTTCGGGGCGCCTGTGTTGCAACCACCGCGCGCGCAGCCGAGTTGGTCAAACTCACGGAAAACGCGTTCCGCGACACGAACATTGCATTCGCCAATGAGCTCTCATTGATCTGCGATAGGTTCGAAATCAATGTTTGGGAGGTTATCGATATTGCCAACCGTCATCCGCGCGTGACTGTGTTGCGACCGGGACCAGGTGTGGGTGGTCATTGCATTGCGGTCGATCCCTGGTTCATCATCGACTCGGCGCCGGACCTCGCGCGCCTCATGCGGGCGAGCCGCGAGGTCAACATTGCCAAGACGGAAAGCATTATTGAGCGAGCCGAGGCTCTGATCGACGATCATCCATATGCAAACGTGGCTTGCTGCGGGCTGACGTTCAAGGCAAATGTCGATGATTTGCGCGAAAGCCCGGCAATGGAAATCGCAATGCACCTCGCGAAGAAGTACGGGGAGCGCATCAAGTTTGTGGAACCGAATCTGCGGCGGTTACCGCCCGAACTTGCCGACTACCGGCTCGGCTTCTTGAGCATCGACCAAGCATTGCGCACGTGTGAGATCGCCCTTCTCCTGGTCGACCACGACGAATTCAAGATGGTTCCACTAGCCGAACGCCGTCACCTCGACGTCATCGACACTCGGGGTATATGGCAAGATATGCCTGCGCGAACGTGAAGCTGCCGAACCCTCCAGAGGCGAGACTACCAATTTGATACCCTTCTTGGACTTGAAAGCACAAGCTCGGACAGTCGGATCGCAAATCGACGTTGCGATCGCGCGTGCGGTTCGAGACCTGCGGTCTACATGGAGGCCCGAAGCGACGGCTTTCGAGAAGCGGTTTGCCGACTACTGCAATGTCGCGTGCTGTTGCGCTGTCAACAGTGGCACATCGGCGCTCCGTCTCGCATTGCTGGCGGCTGGAGTGGGGCCGGGCGATGAGGTGATCACGGTCTCCATGAATTTCGTCGTGGCGACCGCTGCCATCATCAGGTGCGGTGCAACACCCGTCTTTGTGGACGTTGATCCAGTCACGTGGACGATGAACCCTGCTTTGATCGAGGCTGCGATTACGAACAGAACGAGGGCGATCCTGCCGGCCCATCTGCATGGGCTCATGGCGGACATGGATCCGATCATGTCGATTGCCCGCCGCTATGGTCTCTTTGTGATCGAGGACGCTTCGCAGGCGCATGGTGCTGTGTACAAGAGCAGGCGTGCCGGCTCGATCGGAGACTTGGGTTGCTTCAGCTTCTATCCCGATAAGAATCTCGGAGCCCATGGTGAGGCCGGAGCAGTTGTTACCGATCAGCCGGAACTCGCGCGACGTGTGTCGTGGCTCCTCGATCGGAATCAGGATGACGAGCGCAATCACGTTTTCGCAAGATACGATGATCGAATGGACGAATTGCAGGCAGCAGTACTGAACGTAAAGATGGACTACATCGAATCCTGGACTGAGACACGTCGAGCGATCGCGGTGCAATATGACCAGGCATTGTCGATTGCTGCACTCGCGAGTCCGCGGCCACCCAGCCACAGCCGGCATGTCTATCATATCTACGCTCTTAGGCTTCAGCATCGCGATCAGGCTCTTGCCATGTTAGGCCGCGCGGGGATCGGCGTCGGCATTCATTACGCCGTTCCGGTGCATTTACAACAGAGCTACGTAGAACTTGGATATCGCGTCGGCGATCTGCCTGTAAGTGAGAGGCTTGCGCGTGAGTTTCTATCGCTTCCCATTTATCCCGAGCTGTTGCCGGAGCGAGCCGGCATTGTTGCTTCCGAAGTGAGAAAAGTGGCTCCACGAGAGGCCCAGATATTCCGGAGCGACTGGGCATTTCAGAACAAAATGCCTCGAGATGGCCGATTAGCCTAGAAGCAGGAGAGCGGTCAGCATGGATCTCAAGGGCAAA
This sequence comes from Bradyrhizobium sp. 137, assembly GCF_023074095.1. Lineage (NCBI taxonomy): Bacteria > Pseudomonadati > Pseudomonadota > Alphaproteobacteria > Hyphomicrobiales > Nitrobacteraceae > Bradyrhizobium > Bradyrhizobium sp. 137. The sequence goes on along the minus strand of NZ_JADPKU010000058.1, from coordinate 3,205 downwards.
CGCGTTCTCGTTACCGGAGGGGCCGGATTCATCGGTTCGCATATCGTAGATTTGTTGTGCGACGAAGGCTGCGTCGAGATCGTCGCGCTGGATAACATGACGACCGGCCGACCGGAGAATCTTAGGAAGTCGCTTAATCGAGGCCCCGTTCGACTAGTCCGCGGTGATTTGCGCGACACCAAGTTGGTAGAAGCTCTTGTAAAGGGAGCCAACATCATCTTTCACCACGCTGCACCATGCAGCGCCCATTGCATGGCCGAGCCGCGTCTTGCCATGGAGGTCATGGTGAACGGTACCTTCGACCTGCTTGAACTTTGCGTCAAGTATGACGTCGAGAAGTTCATCGCTGCGTCTTCCGCTGCGGTGTACGGCGCGGCGGAGGAAGTTCCGACGACGGAGCATCAGAACCCGTATGGAAACCGTACGGTCTGTGGAACAGCGAAGGTCTGCATTGAAGGCCTGCTCCGCGCCTATAACGATATGCATGGTCTCGACTATATCGCTTTGAGATATTTTGATGTGTATGGCAGCCGAATGGATGTGCACGGCCGCTACGCCGAAATGTTGATCCGCTGGATGGAGGAAGTGGAGGCTGGAACGCCGCCAGTAGTAATTGGGCACGACCAGCAGACCTTGGATTTAGTGCATGTCCGTGACGCAGCACGAGCAACAATCCTTGCTGCGAGGGCAAAGGTCAGCGACGAGGTATTCAACGTGGGGAGCGGTGTCGAGACAAGCTTGGTGCAGCTCGCTTCGGCCTTGGCTTCCGTTACGGGCAATGACGGCGTGCTCCCGCAGATCGCGCCCGAGCACTCGATCAATCCTGTACCGCGGCGGGTGGCGTCGACTGGCAAAGCGGAACGGCTGCTGGGCTTCCAAGCCACAGTGCCGCTCGAACTCGGACTGACGGAGTTTGTGAAGTGGTGGCGCTCCGAACGAGGACTTGCAACAGCGCGCCAACGGCAGGCTCTGGCTTCATGAGTCCCTTGCTGTGCCAAAACATCCTGCGAAGGAGCCGAAGCCCTGCGTGCAGCCGTCCTGCGTTGCACTTTGCGTGGTCCAGGCGGGGCCGCCATTTGCCAGAACGCTGGCCGAAACACGGAAACCGGGCAAGTTTCGTTCATGAAATTGAGTGCGATGGAGAATGGCAATGCGAGTTCTTGTAACGGGTCATCTTGGCTACATCGGCACGGTCTTGACGCCAATGCTGATCGGTGCCGGTCACGAGGTGACTGGAATGGACAGCGATATCTACTCCCGGTGTACATACGCTGCTGGCGGTAGCATTCTCGAGGTCCCGACGATTTGGAAGGACGTCAGAGACGCGGAGGTCGCGGATCTCGTTGGCTTCGACGCTGTGCTGCATCTAGCAGCGCTCTCCAACGATCCGCTCGGCAATCTGAGGCCTCAGCTGACCGACGAGATCAATCATCGCGCAAGCGTTCGCATCGCCGAGATAGCCAAACATGCCGGCGTACGTCGTTTCTTGTTCGCCTCGTCCTGCAGCAACTATGGAAAAGCCGGCGAAGAAATGATCGATGAGACCGCCGCGCTCAATCCGGTGACCGCCTACGGGGAATCCAAGGTTGCCTCCGAACGTGATATTTCGACGTTGGCCAGCGACGGGTTTTGCCCGGTGTATCTGAGGCCAGCGACAGCGTACGGAGTCTCACCGCGGCTGCGCTTCGATATTGTCCTGAATAACCTTGTTGCATGGGCGTTTACAACAGGAAGAATTCATCTGAAATCGGATGGCTCGCCCTGGCGGCCAATCGTCCACATCGAGGATATTTCTAGAGCTTTCATCGCCGCATTGGAGGCGCCTGCCGAATCCGTCTTCAATGAGGCATTCAATGTCGGTCAGACTGCTCACAATTATAGAATTCGGGATCTAGCCGAGATCGTCGCGAGCGTGGTGCCGAATTCTACGGTGGAGTTCGCCGAGGATGCGAGTCCAGATGAGCGATCCTACCGAGTGAGCTTCGAGAAGATCCGCTGTAAGCTGCCAGGGTTCCAGCCGCGCTGGGACGCTCGGATGGGCGCCGAACAGCTCTATAGGGTCTACCGTTCGTCAAATTTGACGTTGGAAGAATTCGAAGGGCCGCGATATCAGCGGATCAGCCACATTCGGAAGTTGCTTGCGGAGGGAGTGCTTAATAGCGATTTGCGCCACTCGAAACTGCAGCTTCAAGCCGCGTCATGAATGCCAGCTGATCGGTGCGGCAAAACTCGACGAGCTGGAGATCGCCGAGGAACCGTCAAGCTCATTCGTCAGAGTCGGCCTGACACGATCACAGATAGTGCACTGCCAGGTCGCGCTCCCTCGAAGAGTCGCCGACGGTTGCAATGGCCTGAGGGGACGCCGGCCGAATGTCGCGAGAACGATGGGACGAAGAGCGTGACGTTGCCCCCAAGTTTTATCCAGTCCTGAGTTCGCCCCGGCTGTTGGATTTACCCGAATGGGCGGTGGTAGCGACGGGAGCTGGTGCGGAGCCATCGGCATAGCGCAGCGCCAGATCCCGTCGCGGGTTGCAGGTGAAGGCAAACTCCGATGGTGTTTTCCATCCGAGTTGCGAGTGAGGTCGCGTATCGTTGTAGTCGGCCCGCCAATGTCCGAGTTCGACCCGGGCCTGGGCCAGCGACGTGAACAGCGTCTCGTTCAACAATTCGTCTCGGAGACGGCCATTGAAGCTTTCGATGAAGGCATTCTGCGTCGGCTTGCCGGGCGCGATGTAATGCCAGGCGACGCGGCTCTGATCGGCCCATGTCAGGATGGCGTTGCTGGTCAATTCGGTGCCGTTGTCGCTGACCACCATTTTGGGCTTGCCGCGCTCGATGATCAGCCGGTCCAGCTCCCGCGCCACCCGCGAGCCCGACAGCGAGGTGTCGGCCACCAACGCTAGGCATTCGCGCGTGCACTCGTCGACCACGGTCAGGATGCGGAAGCGGCGGCCATCGGTGAGCTGGTCCGAGACGAAGTCGAGCGACCAGCGGTCATTCGGCGCTATAGGCACCACCATCGGCGCCCTGGTCCCGAGCGCCCGCTTGCGGCCACCACGGCGACGGACCGCGAGCCTCTCTTCCTGGTAGAGCCGGAACAGTTTCTTGTGGTTGACCAGATAGCCCTCCCGCCTGAGCAGAACATGCAGGCGCCGATAGCCGAAGCGACGGCGCACCTCGGCAATCGCTCTCATGCGTTGGCGTA
>NZ_JADPKU010000019.1:0-44692 GCF_023074095.1 Bradyrhizobium sp. 137 | reverse complement strand
CGTCGATCTCATCCTACGGCAGCGATCGCAGCGATGCCCCTACTGCAGAAGACGTATCCGTGAAAAACTGCAGCACAAACCAATTCTGCCAAAGTAGTGCTAGCCCAGCTCGAAGCTGGTGACGCCGAAGACGCGGTCGATCCGCAGCGACCGGATCGGTCCCGTGTACATCCGCGCCGTCTCGAACACTGGTTTGAGCCCGAGCTCGCCCGCGAGCGCGATGGCCTCGCGATTGACGGCGGGGACATCGAGGAACACTTCGCCGCCGGCCACACCCGCAAGCAGGGCCTGAACGATCGCTTCCGCCGCCGCGCGATCGTCGGCAACGAGCGGACCGATCTTGTGACCCGTTTGGCACGGCCGGATCACGCCCCATGCGGACAGCTTGCCGTCGCGCAGCAGCGCGCGGCCGACATGGCCTGATGTGTTGATCCAGGCGTGCAGGAACGCGCTACGCGCGGCAGGGAAGACGGTGGCATCATCGGCTTCAACACGTGCAAACGGGATGTTATCGAGGGCGACGACATCGGCAGGCGGTTTCGGTGGCGCGGCTACGGTGCCGCCATAGCGGATATTGGCGTAGGCGAGCTGGAAGCCCGATTTTCTGTAATTGTCTTGCTGCGCGACCACGCCATCGAGCCCGATCACGCGAGTGCCCGCGTGCGCGATCGCCGCGTTCCAGATGCGCAGGCCATGGCCTTTGCCGCGAAAACTCTCGCGCACGATATAGAAGCCGAGGAAGGCGAAGCGGTCATCGTAATTGACGCAGGAGACGGTCGCGACCGGCTCGCCGTCGATCTCGCCGAGAAAGAAGCCTTGCGCATCGGGGATCGCAAAGCAGGCGGCATCGGCCAGGCCCGGATTCCAGCCCTCGGCCGCGGCCCAATCGATGGGGACGGCGATCTCCTCCGGACGCAAAATGCGGATCTGCAAATCGCTCATGACGAATGCTCTCGACGATGGACCTGCCGGCGGGTCTGGCGGTAGAAGGCCTCATGATAGGTCGGGCATGCGGCTCGCCTCAACGATATTCGCAAGGGATGATCGGTCATGGCGGAGAAGGTTGCACTCGTCACCGCGGGCGGCAGCGGCATGGGGGCTGGGGCGGCACGGCGGCTGGCAGCAGATGGGTTTCGCGTCGCGATCCTGTCGTCCTCCGGCAAAGGCGAGGCGCTCGCCGCCGAGCTCGGCGGCTTCGGCGTCACCGGTTCGAACAAGTCCAACGACGATCTGAAGCACCTCGTCGAGGGCGCGATGACCAGGTGGGGACGGATCGACGTGCTCGTCAACAGCGCCGGCCACGGGCCGCGCGCGCCAATCACGGAGATCACCGACGAGCAATGGCATGCCGGGCTCGATACGTACCTTCTCAACGTGATCCGTCCCACCCGGCTGGTCACGCCAGTGATGCAGGCGCAGAAGAGCGGCGCCATCATCAACATCTCGACCGCCTGGGCGTTCGAGCCGAGCGCGATGTTTCCGACTTCGGCCGTATTCCGGGCAGGGCTTGCTGCCTTCACGAAAATCTTCACCGACGCGCATGCGGCCGACAACATCCGCATGAACAACGTGCTGCCGGGCTGGATCGACAGCCTGCCGCAGACCGAGGCGCGGCGCGACAGCGTGCCGATGAAGCGCTACGGCAAGGTCGAGGAGATCGCGGCGACGGTCTCGTTCCTGGCCTCCGACGGCGCGGCCTACATCACCGGCCAGAACATTCGCGTCGACGGCGGACTGACGCGCTCGGTTTGAGCGGACCCTCAATGTGAGGCGACGAGCCGCGCCAGTTCCGGCAGGATCTTGTAGCGCGCAATCTCGTGCGGATATTCGCCGCGATTGGCGAGCAGGATCAGGCCGAGCCGTCGCGCCGGCACGAGACCGATATAGCCGGAAGCGTTGTTGAGACCGCCCGGCTTGTCCACGAGGGCGACGCCGGGCAGATGCACGCTCTCCCAGGCCATGCCTTGTCCGAATTTTTCGTCGATGCGGAAGGCCTCATGCTGCGTCATCCGCAACGCCTCGCGCAGATGCGGATCGAGCGAGCGGCCATCGACGCAGGCGGCAACGAAGCTCGCGAGATCCCGCGCCGAAGAGAACATCTGGCCCGTGCCGGAAAAGTCAAAATAGCTCTGCTGGTTGCCGATCGGGCCGATTGCCATGCCCTGGTCCGAATAGCCCTGGACCACGCGCCGCATCCAGGCCTCGTCCATGACAGCGCGGTTGTCTTCGCCGCGCTCGGGGACACAGGTCGCGGTCATGCCGAGCGGTCCAAGGATGCGCTGTTCGAACAGGGTCGCGATCGGAGCGCCGTAGCGGCGCTCGAGCACGAGCTGAAGCAGGACGTAGCCGGCGTGGGTGTAGATGCGCTGCCGTCCGGGTGCGACGCCGGGCGGCGGTGCGAAGGCGTTCAGCATGGCGATGAACTGGTCGCGCGTAAACTGCTCGTCCGGCCAGGGCGGATGATCGGTCGGCAGCAACAGCCCCGAGGTGTGCGTGACCAGCTCGCCGATGGTGACGCGGCGGACGTAGTCGCCGTTCAGCTCGGGAAGGTATTTCGGCAAATGGTCGTCGAGCCCCAGCTCGCCGCGCAGCGCACCGAGCGCCACGAGAGTCGCCTCGAAGGGTTTTCGCAAGGAGGCGACATTGAACAGCGTGTCCGGCGTCACCGGCCGTTTTGCCGCATCATCGGCAAAGCCGTAGGTGAAGAACTCGACATGGCGGCCGGCATAGAGCGCGGCGGCAAGGCCGCCCGCATGATCCGGCGTCGCGGTCGCCGTAAGCCCGTTCGCGACGATGTCGCGCATCTGCGCAATCATGTCGGAATCCGCCGAGGCGCGGCCGGGCAAGGCCAGTGCGAGTGGAACGAGCGCTGCCCGGGAGAGCGCCCTCCGGGCCCTTCTTAACGTGACGGCGCGCACGCCCCAATTCACGATTGCGCGTTGAGGGTTCCGCCTGGCGGGGCCCGAGACCGAATCACTTAGCCTGTGGGCTAACAATGATTGACGCGAAACGGTGCTGGCGCTATAGTTAGCTTCATGGCTAACCAATTGTCCCGGCTCGATCAGATCTTTGCCGCGCTCGCCGACCCCACGCGGCGGGCGATCGTGATGCGGCTCTGCGCGGGCGAGGCCTCCGTCGGCGAGCTCGCCGATCCCTTCGACATGGCGCTGCCGAGTTTCATGAAACACATCCATGTGCTGGAGACGAGCGGGCTCGTGCTGTCGGAGAAATCCGGCCGCGTCCGTACCTGCCGCCTCAGCCCGGATGCGCTGATCAGCGCGGAAGACTGGTTCCAGCAGCAGCGTGCCGTCTGGGAGATGCGGCTCGACCGGTTCGCAGTCTATGTGATGAAGCTCAAGAAAGAGAAGGAAAGGGCGGCCGCCAAGCGTCCGTCCCGGACAACCAAACGGAAAGGTTCTGAGTGATGACGAGTTCTGCCAATGCCGCCCTGTCGCAATGGTCGCTCGACCGCGAGATCGTGATGTCGCGCGTGATCGACGCGCCGCGCGATCTCGTGTTCGAGGCCTGGTCCGATCCGAAACACCTGCCGCAATGGTTCGGACCGAAGGGGTTCAAGGTCGAGACCTTCGAGATCGACGTGCGCGTCGGCGGAGTCTGGCGCTTCAACATGGTCGGCCCCGACGGCACCGTCTATCCGAACCGCATGCGCTTCCGCCGCATCGAGCGGCCGTCTCTGATGGAGATGGATCACGGCGCCGACCAGGACGACGATCCCGGCCTGTTCCGCTTCACCGTCACCTTTGCCGAGCAAAGCAACGGCAAGACCGTGCTGACGCTGCGCCAATTGGCCTCGAGCACCGAGCAGCGCGACGCCATGATCGGATTCGGCGCCGTCGAATACGGCTACCAGACACTGGACAAGCTGGCGGGGTATGTGGCCGGGATGAAGGGCTGAGAAGGGCCGCACTCATTCCGAGGTCGATGCTTCGCATTGAGCTAGCTGAACGCGTTCTAGGTTCAGCAGCTCGGAAGGTTCTAAGTTCGGTAGCTCGGCAAGACCGGTGCGGCCCCGGCGGAGAGAATTCGGCGGGGTCGCATTAACGCGTGGCTCGGTCGTGCTCGGCTTTCGGAGGACCTGACCGATTGTCCCGCTAGCGTCGCGGTGTGGTGCCGTCTGACGGTGGGGTAGTCTCGTTGCGCATGCCTTTGGGACTGGAGGCACCTTGTCCGCCGCGCTCCACATGCGTGATGTCGCCACCGCCGCCGGCTCCGGAACCGCCTGCGCCCGCACCGCCTCCATCGCCCGAACCTGCGCCGGCTCCCGCGCCGGCACCCGCGCCGGCGCCGGCACCAGCTCCGCCGCCGGCGCCCCCAGCACCACCACCGGCGCCGCCGCCGCCCGCTTGTGCGAACGCTGCGCCGACTGAAGCGCCGGCCAGCATCGCGGCCGTGAAGATCGTCAGAAATGTCTTACGCATGATCTTGCTCCTTGAAGTTTTACCACGGACCAATCACGCGCGTCGCCAACCGTTCCTACGTTCATTGATGTTGGAGGACCTTCCGGCGGTGGACCGGAACGCCCGGCTCCGATGCAGGTCGCCTGCGGCAATCAGCCCGGTACCCTTAGGAACAATCGCCCCTTCTTCCTGGTTGCGGCACGAAGCCACTCAAACGGAGGACAGGAAAATGGCTGACGCAGCCCGCGATACGTTCGTGGTCGGACTACGCAACGCGCACGCGATGGAAATTCAAGCGAGAGAACTGATGGAGCGCCAGTCGGAGCGGCTGGACGAATATCCCGAAGTCAAGGCAAAGGTCACCGCGCACCTTCAAGAAACCAATGAGCAACTGAATCGGCTGGAGAAGTGCCTCGAGGCCTGCGGCGAGAGCACGTCCAGCCTGAAGGACACGACGCAGTCGGTCATGGCCAATATGATGGCGATGGCGCATTCGGTCGCCGGCGACGAGATCCTCAAGAATACCTTCGCCAACAACGCGTTCGAGAATTTCGAGATCGCCGCCTACAAGTCGCTCCTGACGCTCTGCGGCGCCGCCGGAGCGCCCGAAGCCAAGCCGCTGCTCGAAGTCTCGTTGAAGGAAGAGCAGCGCATGGCCGCCTGGATCGACTCAAATGTCGAGAAGGTGACCATGGAGTACCTGACGCATCAGCGCCAGGCCGCGTAGTTCTCCGCGTTCCCAGGATATCGAACCACCGGCGCGCCAGGGCGGCCGGTGGTTTCTCACGATTGCCAACGGGAGCGAGCGTTCGGCCCCGAGGAACGATCGCTGCACTCCGGCTTTGGCAGTGATGACGCACATCATCTTCAGTGACTATCGCAACCCCGCCGCCGAGCAGGCCTTCGAGATTGCCTGGGATTTTCTCGCGCGAACTGGCGCCATTCGCGACGAATTCGAGGCCTGCGCGTTCCTGGCCCAACGTATCGCCGTGATGGTAGACGAGGGTCAGACGAACCGGATCCGCATGGCCAATCGCGCGATCTCCGAATATCAGCATCAAGTCGACGAAGCCGATAGCCTCATCCGCAGCGGCGGCCGCCGTGCCGAGGGACGTTCCTGACCGTCATTCGCCTTTGAGGCCGGCGTCGCGGATCAGCTTGGTCCATTTCCGCGTCTCGTTGTCGATGAATTGGCCGAACTCGGTCGCGGTGCCGGGGCGCACTTCGAGGCCCTGGGCGGTCAGCTTGTCCTTGATTGCGGGTTCGGCGAGCGCGCGCAGCACCTCGGCCTGGAGCTTGTTGACGATCGTGCGTGGTGTCGTCGATGGCGCCATGAAGCCGTACCAGCCGGCGGCGGCCACGTTGGGAAAGCCCTGTTCGCGCAAGGTCGGCGCCTGCGGGTAGAGCGCGCTGCGCTCGGGCGAAGCGACGCCGAGCACGATGAACTTGCCGCTCTGGATGTAGGGCAGCGCGGTCGGCAGCGCCGTCAGCGTGGCGTCGACGCGGCCGGCGAGCAGCTCGGTGTAGGAGGCGGCATCACCGCGGAACGGGATGTTGAGGCCCTTGACGCCGGCGTCCCGGAACAGGAGCTCGCCGGCAAGGTGCGGCTGCGAGCCCGCGCCGGGCGAAGCGAAGGTGAGGCCGTCGGGCTTCGATTTGCCGTAGGCGATCATCTCCGGCAGCGTCTTGAACGACGCGTCCGCGCTGATAATCAAGAACAGCGGCGCGATCACCGCCATTGCCACGGGTTGCAGATCCTTTCGCTCGTAGGTCAGCTTGCCGAACAGCGCTTCGGCGGTGGCATAGGGAGCTGCGACATAGAGAATGGTGTAACCGTCGCCCGGCGCATGCGCGACCAAAACGTTGGCGATGCGCGTGCCGGCGCCCGGCTTGTTCTCGACGATGAACTGCTGGCGCAGGCTGCGGCCGAGCTCCTCCGCCAGGAGACGCAGCGAGATATCGTTGGAGCCGCCGGGCCCGTAGGGTGAGATTAGCCGCACCAGACGTGACGGCCAGGCGTCCTCAGCGCGAGCGGAAAATGGCGGGTTCGCCAGGCAGGCGGCGAGGGCGCCCAGCAATGTTCGGCGTGTGATGATCATGATGGCCTCCCCGACGTGGGGCGCCAGCTTGTTTGTTCATGTCCTGGCGCCCTTCTTGTCTTGCTTGCGTGTCTCGGCTGCCGGCTCCGCCGCCTTGACGGTCGCACGGATGCTGTCGGCGAGCGCCGCGATGCGCGGGCCGATCTCGCCCTCCAGCTGCCCCGGCTGGAGTCGGAATGCCGGGATGCCGCAATTGATCGAGAACGACTGCTTCGCTTCGCTCGCGTGAAACAGCGGCGCGGCGACGGCGTGGATCGAAGCCATATACTCGCCCCAGCAGGTGCAGAAGCCGCGGCTGACGCATTGAGCGAGGCCCGCTCGGTATTTGTCCTGGAAGGCGGCCCACAACTCGGAATCTTCGGCAGCGATGCGCCGTTCCAGTTGGGCCGCTTCGGCCGGCGGCAAGATCGCTGCCGCGGCGCGGCCCATGGCGGTCATTACAACCGGAATCGGCATGCCGATGTCAGGGACGTGCGGGCCGACGTCGCCGGAGCGCGCAGTCTCGACATAGATCATGGAGGTCGCATCCAGCAGCCCGATCGAGACGGTGCCGCGGACACTCTGCGCGAGCTCCTGCATCATGGGCCGTGCAATCTGGCGAAATTGCATGTCGGCGAGCAGCGGATGCGCCATGCGCAAGGCCCGTGCGCCGACGCGATATTTGGCGCGCTCGGGGACGGAGCGGAGATAGCCGAGCTCGGCCAGCGTGTGAGTCAGCCGCGCCACTGTCGGTCGCGGAATCCCGGTCAGTGTCGACAGCTCCATGTTGCCGAGCTCCGTTGCTCCGGCCCTGAAGGCTTCGAGCACCACGAGGCCCTTTGCCAATGTCGTCGCAAACGCAGCGTCGTCTGCGCTGTCGGCGAGCACCGCGGCGGCCGACGAAGAGGCGAGGAGCGGTTTGGAGCGGGATCGGGCCATCCGGGCTTTAATGAACCGCGCGGGGACGGTTGTCCAATAAATTCAGAAAATACGCCGTTTCTGTCCAGTATGCGGACAAAGATAAATCCCTCCAGCCTGGTCAGGAGCCGCACGGAAGGTGCCGCTACACACACATTTTTGTCGTGATTCCACGGCGTCTTGTGACAGGATTATTACGAACACATGTCACATCGATTACAGCGGAGCGATTCATGTTGCAGTGGCAGGCACGGTCAAATCCCCTCGCGTGGTGGTGGGGGTCCCTGACGCTGGTCAGCGCTGCCAATATCCTCGTCTGGTTCATGCTGTACCGCGAGTTCTACCCGACCGTTGCGGGCAGCCTCAGTGGCGGCTCGGATATCGGCCTGATGTTCCTGCTGTGCGCGGCCTATGTGTTCGGTTGCGCGTTTCGCTCAGTGCTGCCGCGCGCCGATGTGCAGCGCATCTGCCTGTTCGATACCTGGCTGTCGAGCGTGTTCGTCGGCCGTACGGTCGCAACCGTCGCCGAAGTCTGCTTCGCGGCGCAATGGGCGATCATTCTGCATCAGCTCGGGACCATGACCGGCGCGCAGACCGCGGTGAACATCGCGCTCGTGATCGTGCCGATCGTCATCATCGCGGAGTGCTTCTCCTGGTACGCGGTGGTGACCACCAACTTCCTCTACAACGCAATCGAGAATTCGCTGTGGGCGGTGACCTTCTTCCTCGCCGGCATCGCACTGTGCCGCCTAATGCCGGAATTCCAGGGCGTGGTGCGCTGGGCGCTGATCGCGGGAATCGTCGGCATCGCCTGCTTCCTCGCCTTCCTCGTGACCGTCGACGTGCCGATGTATCTCAGCCGCTGGCGGGCAGGGCACGCCGAGGGCGGCAGGTTCCTGGGCTTCCTCGAAGGCCTGCACGATGTCGCGACGCGCTGGGTCGTGACTCACGACATCGCGCATTGGAAGGGCGAGCTGACCTGGATGTTCCTGTATTTCAGCGCCGCGGTGTGGTCGAGCTTGGCGCTCTGCGCACTCTACGCGATGGAAGGCTATCTGGTGCGCTATCTCGCCTGACGGTCAGATTTTCGGTTGACGCGTACTCTTGAAGCGAAGCGGCATCCAGCTTCGCTTCAAGGGGCTTTACTTGCCGACCAGGCTGCATTTGCTGCGGTCGAGCGGACGAAAGGCCTGGTCGGGCGGGATCGTCGCGACCAGCTTGACGAAATCCCAGCGACCTCTGGATTCCTCGGGCGTCTTGACCTGCACCAGGTAGAGATCGTGCACCATGCGCTGGTCCTCGCGAATGCGGCCGTTGGGCGTATAGGCATCCGACACCGGCGTCGCCTTCATCTTGGCCATCACGGACGCGCTGTCGTCGGAGTCGGTGTCCTTCACGGCTTGCAGATAGTGGCGCACGGCGGAATAGACGCCCGCCTGGATCTGCGAGGGCATCGCTTTTCTGCGCGCATAGAACGCATCGGAGAACTTCCGCGCGGCGGGCGAGACGTCCTCGAAGAAGGAGGTGACGATGAGATCGCCGCGCGTCGCCTTGAGCCCGACCGCCTCGATGTCGACGTTCTGGAACGACATCGGCACGATCTTCATGCCCTGGGCGGCGAGGCCGAATTCCTCAGCCTGCTTGATCGCGGTGGCGTTGTCGCCGGCGACGTTGATGGCCAGGATCCTGGCGCCCGAGGACTGCGCCTGCAGCAGGAACGAGCTGTAGTCGGGCGTGCCGAGCTGGGCTTTCACACTGCCGGCGACCTTGCCGCCGAGCGCAGCGATGCGCTCGCGCGCGGTTGCCTCGATCGAATGGCCGAAAGCGTAGTCCCCGGTGATGAAGAACCATGGCTCCTTGCTGGTCTGCATGATGCCGGACACAACCGCCGTCGCGGTGGAATAGGCGTCCTGGGTCCATTGCACGCTGGTCGGCGCGCAGGCTTCATCGGTGAGCTGGTTGGCGCCGGCACCGGAGACGAGGAAGATTTTGCCGTTCCCGCGCACCAGCTCCTGCACCGCGAGTGCGGCGCCGGAGCTGCCGCCATCGGCGATGGCCTGGACCCCGTCGCTGAACCATTTTCGCGCCAGCGATGCGGCGAGATCCGGCTTGTTCTGGTGATCGGCCTGCAAGATCTCGATCGGCTTGCCGTTGATCTTGCCGCCGAACTCCTCCGCGGCCATGCGCGCCGCCTCGACCGAGCCCGGGCCCATGGCGGTCGCGAACACGCCGTTCATGTCCGTGAGAACGCCGATTCGGATGGCGTCAGCCTTGATCTCGGCGTGCGCGCTGGTGCCTGCAAGTGCCAGCGCGATTAGCACAGTGGCAACGGATGTCGTGCGGAGGGTGGCCATGGCGTTTCCTGATGTCGTTATGTTTGATTGATTGGCATCGGTGATCAGGCCGGTTCGGCGATGACCGTGTTGCGCAACGTGCCGATGCCGGAGATTTCGACCTCGACGGTGTCGCCGGGGCGCATCCACAGCGGCGGCGAGCGCTTGGCGCCGACGCCGCCGGGCGTACCCGTGACGACGACGTCGCCGGGGACGAGCGGGCAGATCGTCGAGATGTAGGAGATCAGCTTGGGGATGGCGGTGATCAGGAGGTCGGTGGTGGTATCCTGCACGATGGTGCCGTTCAGGCGCGTCTGCAAGGTGAGCCTTGACGGATCTGGAATTTCGTCCGCCGTCACCAGCCATGGGCCAAAGCTGCCGCTTTCGGCAAAGGTCTTGCCGGAGAGGAACTGGCTGGTGTGGCGCTGCCAGTCGCGGATGCTGCCTTCGTTGTAGCAGGAATAGCCCGCGACATGGTCGAGCGCGCGGTGTGCGGGAATGTGCCGGCCTTCCTTGCCGATGACGAGTGCGAGCTCGCCTTCGTAGTCGAAATCGTCGCTGACCTTCGGCTTCACGATCGGCTGGAGATGGCCGACCTGGCTGCAGGCGAAGCGCGCAAACAGCGCCGGCTTTTCGGTGACGGTGCGACCGGTCTCGGCCACGTGATCGCGATAGTTGAGACCGACGCAGATAATCTTGCCGGGATCGGGGATCACGGGCGCGAAGCTGATCTTGTCGAGCGCGTGATCGGGGGCCGCGGAGTCGGCCAGCCTTGCCGCCTCGGCGAGGCGATCGGCCTCGAGCAGCTGCCGCAGCGTGGTGCACCCGGCTATGCGCGCGCCGAGATCGACGACACCGTTGTCCTTGACGGTGCCGAACGAGGGACGGCCGTCGACGATGAAAGAAAGCAGTTTCATGAGATATCCTCGAGAAAGTGTCCGCTCAGGCCGCTGACGGCACGTGGGTTGGAGGCGCAATGGGGGCGATGAGGCGGTCGAGCTCGGCCTCGTTGCGGGCGGACCCGCGCACATAGCGGTCCGGGCGAACGAGTGCGGCGATGATGCCGTGCTCGCGCAGCCAGGGGCTGATGCCGTTGGCATCCTCGCTGGTCAGGATCTTGAGCCCCGTCTGCGACAGCGCCAGGCGCGGCAGTGCGGCCGCCCTCTCGACGAGCAGGAGATGATGATAGCCGGTCCGGTCGTCGCTGCGGCGTCCGTCGCTCAGCATGAATTGCGGTGCGAGGTGTCCGGCGAGCGGCAGGTCGCCGAACGCGAGGCCGGGGCCGAGCAGGGGCTTCTTCACTTCCAACTTGACCGGCGCGTTCTCGCGCGCTTCGCCGGCGGCAAGGCCGGCCTCGATCGCCTTGGTGTTGATGATCCCGCCGAGGCGAATGGCGAGCTCGATGAACTCGCGCACATGCGGCAGGCGTTCGCTCTGATAAGTGTCGAGCAGATCGGGCGCGGCGCTCTCGCGGATCACGCTCGCCAGCTTCCAGGCGAGGTTGGCGGCATCGCGGATGCCGGCGCACATGCCCTGGCCGAGGAAGGGCGGAGTCTGGTGGGCGGAGTCTCCCGCGAGCAGCAGACGTCCGCTGCGCCATCGTTGCGCGATCACGGAATGAAACGTGTAAACCGCGGCGCGCTCGATCTCGGCATCGTCCGGCGTGATCCAGCGCGACAACAGCTCCCAGACTTTTGCCGGCTGCGTGACCTCCTGGGTGTCCTCGTCGGGCAGGACCGTAATTTCCCAGCGCCGCCGCGTGCCGGTGCCGCGCACGTAAGTTGCGGGCCGCCTCGGATCGCAATGCTGGAGGCTGTAGTCGCCGAGGTCGTCGCGCGCGCGCTTGAGCAGCACGTCGATCACAAGCCAGCGCTCGTGGAAGCCGAGGTCGTCCATGCCCGAGCCGATGAAGCGGCGCACCAGGGAGCGGGCGCCGTCGCAGCCGATCACGTAGCCGGCGCGAACTTCCCTGAGTCCTCCGTTGGAGAGGTCCTCATAGCGGACGCGCACGCCGGCCTCATCCTGATCCAGCGCGAACACGTCGCAGCGACTGCGCAAGGCGACATGTGGCCAGCGGGCGAGGCCGCCGATCAGCACGGTCTCCAGATCAGGCTGGTGGAAGCGGTAGCTGAGATTCCAGCCCATCGGTGTCGGCGTCTGCGGGCGCGACCAGTCCAGCAGCATGCGGCCGTTGGTATCGAGAAAGAGCATGCCGGGGCTGAGGATGACGTGCGGCAGGATCGCGTCAGCAAGGCCGATGGTCTGGAACACGCGCATGCATTCGTCGTCGAAATGCACCGCGCGCGGCAAATGATAAGTCCGGGCCTCGCGCTCGAGCACGAGCGTTCGCGCGCCGCACAGGCCGAGCAAATTGGCGAGCGTGGCGCCGACCGGACCGCGGCCGACGATCACGATGTCAAACTCTTCTGGGGCGGATTTATCTTGCATGGGGCTATCTTTTCCCCAAGCGGTGCGATCCCTTCAACACTGCCGCGCCAAGTGTCCGCCCAGCGGACGGCGACTAGACCTCGACGGGAATGGCTGACGCGGTCTCCTGAAGCTGGCCCGCGAACTGCGCCACCGCTTCCTCGATGCCCAGCGCGGAGCGGATCCAAATAATTGAGATGCAGCCGAATACGGTGCCGTTGCGAACGATGGGCACGGCGATCGAGGAGGTCTTGGGATTGTATTCGCCCTCGCTGCGGATCGCGTAACCGCGCGCGGCAGTCTCCGCGATCATGCGGTCGAGCCGGCCTTGGTCGAGGAAGGGGCGGTCGTCGGCCTCGTCGATGCGGCGCAAATGACTGACGATCAGATCGCGCTCGCGCGCGGGGCAGGCGGCGAGATAAGCGCGCCCCGCGGACGTTCGCAGCATCGGCAGGCGCTTGCCGATCATGCCGCGGTCGATCGAGAGGGGACTGCGCGAATGGGTGGTTTCCTGCACCACCATCGCGGCGTTCTCGTAGGTGGAGAGATCGACTGGCCAGATCAGGGTCTTGCTGAGTTCGGCGAGATAAGGCGCTGCCGCCTGACAGATCACCACGCCGGGGTCATAGCCGTCACCGAGGCTCAGCGCCCGCCGGGTCACACGAAATCGGTCGTCGCTGGCGCTGCGCGCGACATAGCCGAGTTCCTCCAGCGTTTCGAGCAGGCGATAGACGGTGGGACGGGGCAGGTCGAGCGCGCGGGCAACGTCGCCGGCGCGGATGCCGCCGGAGCGGTTGACTTCCTGCAGCACGTCCAGCCCGCGCTTGAAGGCGCGGACGCCGTCAGACTGCCGAGGCTGGCCGTTCCGCGTCCGCTCCTTGGACACTTTGTATTTCCTCCCTTGTGGCACATCCCGGCGCGCTTATTGTCGTTGCGAACGCGAGGCGATTGCGGAACGCCACCGTAGGATCGCGCGCGGCCGGTATCAAGCTCGCCGCAGTACGGCGATCGCGATGCCTTCGGGAAGGAATTCGATGGAAATCGCAGCGCTCGGGTATATCGGAATCAGTTCATCCCAGCTCGACCAATGGAGCCTGATGGCGACCGGGCTGCTCGGGATGCAGCAGGTCGATCGTGGCGGCAAGGTGCGGGCCTTCCGCATGGACGACCGCAAGCAGCGGCTGATCGTCGACGGCGGCAGCGATGCGGGCCTTGCGGTGATGGGATGGGAAGTTCCTTCGACCGCCGAACTGGACAAGTTGGCAGGACGGCTCGAAAGACATGGCACCAAGGTGACGAGGGGCTCGCGCGCACTCGCTGACGAGCGGCATGTCGGCGAGCTGATCGCGTTCGCCGATCCCGCCGGCAACCGGCTGGAGGCTTTCTGCAAGCCGGAGCTTGCGAGCGAGCCGTTCGAGCCGGGCCGCCCGATCTCGGGCTTCCGCACCGGGCCGCTTGGCATGGGGCATGTCGTGCTCAATGTGGAGAATGTCGAGGTGCTGTTGCCGTTCTATCGCGACGTGCTCGGTTTTCACGTTTCCGATTTCGGGCTGAAGCCTTACGGGCTTTATTTCTTCCACGTCAACGGCCGTCACCATTCCTTTGCGATGGTCGGATCGGGGCGGAAGGCGATGCATCACTTCATGGTCGAGCTCGGCTGCCTCGATGATGTCGGGCAGGGCTACGACCTCGCGCAGATGGACGAGGGACGCACCGCCTACACGCTGGGCCGGCACACCAATGACCACATGACCTCGTTCTACGTGAATACGCCGTCCGGCTTCTTCATTGAATACGGCTGGGGCGGACGCGTCATCGATCCCGAGGCCTGGCAGCCGCACGAGACCTCTGATGGGCCCTCCCTATGGGGTCACGAGCGGCTGCATATGCCCGAAGAGCAGCGCAAGCGGCTACGCGACATGCGGCTCGACGCGGCTGCCCGCGGCGTGCGCGTCGCCGATCCGCGTGTGCCGCCGCTCAACTGCGCGTGGCTGGACTCGGTGGTCGCGCGCGAATGATGCTCGGCGGCGCAGCTCAGGCCTCGCCGAGATCGACCTCGGTCAAGATTCCCTGGCGCAGCGCCAGCCGCACCAGCTCGATGTCGGAGCCGACGCCGAGCTTGTCCTTGATCAGCGAGTGCAGGTTCGCCACTGTCTTCGGGCTGACATGCAGCGTCGCGGCGATCTGCTCAGTCGTGTTCTCGGCGAGCAGCAGGCGGAGCACCTCGAATTCGCGCGGCGTGAGCACGTCGGCGGCCGAGCTCTCGCCGCCGATGCGGCTGAGAGCAAGCTCATGGTCGATGTCGGGGCTGATGGCGATCTTGCCGGCGAGCACGTCCTTCACCGCGCGCACCAAGGTCTCGGGTGGACTGGTCTTGGTGACGTAACCCCTGGCACCGGCGCGGATCGCCTGCACGGCAAAGCCGGCATTCTCGTGCATGGTGAAGACCAGGATCCTTGCCGCCTTGTCCCATTGCCGGATCCGCCTGACGGCCTCGATGCCGCCGATGCCGGGCATGCTGAGGTCCATGATGACGAGGTCGGGTGCCTCGGATTTGTACAGCCGGTAGGCTTCCGCGCCGTCGGCCGCCTCGGCGACGACGCGCAAACCCGGCTGTTTCTGGAGCACGGAGCGATACCCCTCGCGGACGACGGAATGGTCGTCGACCAGCAAGATGGTCGCTTCAGTCGTGCTCATGCGGCGTGCTCCAGTGCCTGCCGATCGGTGGCCGCGAGCGGAATGAACACGCGCAGCGCGGAGCCATTAGGGCCGGTCTCGAAGCTCAGCCGGCCGCGAAGCGCGGCGACGCGCTCGCGCATGCCGAGCAGGCCCATGCCGGATTTGACGGCCGCCTCGTTCGGCCGGCCGTCGTCCTCGATCGCGAGCGCGATCTCATTTTCGGCCATCGTCAGATGAAGGCTGACCTTCGTGGCCCCGGCGTGCTTGGCCGCGTTGGTGAGCGCTTCCTGCACGATCCGGTAGAGATTGGCGCTGACGGAGGCGGGCACGTTCTCGAAGGCGCCGTCGAACCGGATATCGACGCGGGTCTGGCCGCGGCTGCGGCCGTTCCACCCCGCCACCAGGCCTTCGAGGCTCGCGACAAGGCCGAGCTCGTCGACGTCGGGGGGCCGCAACCGGAACAGCGCGCCGCGCAGCGTCTCCATCATGCCGGTCGCGGTCCGGGCAATGCTGTCGCACTCTCCCAGCAGCCCCGGGCAGTCCTGCGCCGCCGTCTGGCGGGCGGACGCGGCAAGCGCGCGGATTGCGGCGAGCGACTGGCCGAACTCATCATGCAGCTCGCGCGCGAGATGGCGGCGCTCCTCGTCCTGTAGCGCGATCAGTTTCCGCGTCAGCTCGTTGCGTTCCGCAAGCGCGATGTCGAGGCTTTCGGCGAGGTGGTTGAAGACGTCGCGGATGGCAGAGAGCTCGGCGAGATCGAACGGCGGCAACCGGGTCGTGAGGTCGCCACCCGCGATTCGCTCAAGGCCGCTGCCGATCATGCGGGTGGGGCGCAGGGCGCGAGCGAGTGCGGCATAGACCAGCGCGCAGAGCAGCGGCAACGCGATCGCTAGCGCGATCATCAGGCGGCCAGCCTCGTGCCAGGCCTCGGCCGTCTGCACGGTGGGGTCGACCGAGACCACGGTCTCGCCGAGCGTCGTTCCGCGCACGATCACCGGGCGTGCCGCCTCGCGGCCGGGGTCGAACAGGCTGCGATAGAAGGCGGCGAAGGCTTGCGGCGGCGGGCTCGCCGGGGCAGGCGCGCCACTACAGAAGCGCTGAAGCATCTCGCCGCTAGCGCTCCGGAATCCAAGACACAGACCGGCGGTCATCACATGGGCCGAAACCGGATCAAGGTTCGGGAAGTCGGAGCGGGGGCTAGCTACCCACTGGACCTTGCCCTGTTGCAGCTCCAGTGTCTTCGCCACGATGGCGGCGATACCGTCGATGCGCGCATGCGCTGCGCGTTCGGCCGTAACAAGGAAATAGGCGGAGATCGCGGCGAAGCAGGCGGCCGATATTGCGGCCACGCGGAGCGTCAGACGGACCTTGAGATCGAACCTCGGGCGATTCCACATCGGCGGGCACCTGGTGCGAACGGGTTTTGTCGCTCGTCCATTAAACGGCAGAACGCAACCCGCGGGAAGCGTTCGCGTCCTTCCGCAGTGCAATGTCGTGAAATTTTCCCGGCGCTCGTCGGGACAATTACGGCTGCGTGGCCTCAGGCGACCCGTCCAGATTTGCAGGGCCGCTCCATCCCACGAGGCTCCTTCATGCACTGCTTCCGGCTGATTCTCTCTGCTTTTTTCCTCTTCGGCCTCTCTTCGTCGCGAGCCGATGCCGAGGCTGCGATTGGCGTTGCCATGGACGACTTCAGCTATACCGATACGTCGGGCGAGCCGGCCAACCAGACCGCCGCCCACGAGCGGCGGCTATCGGCGTTCATGGCCGCGCTGAGGCGGGATATCGGCACGGACCGGCGCTATCGGCTGCTGCGGTCTGCCGAGGACGGTGCGGCGTTCAAGGTCGTCGGCGGCATCCAGAAGACCAGCACGCTGGTGCAATGGGCCAAGGTCGCCGTGATCGACGTCGGCGCCAAAAGGCTCGTGATGGACAAGCTCTACACCTTCCGCGGCGACAATGATGAATCGTGGGAGCGCGCCGAGATCTTCGTGTCCCGCGAGGTCATGGCTGCGCTCGCCACGCCAGCTCCGGTCGCGCTTGCCGTGTTCGACTTCGAGCTCGAGGACATGACGGCCGCTTCCGCGATCGTCTCGGCTTCGGACGCCTCGTATCTGGCCGAGGTCAGCGCCGCCGTGCGCGAGGCGCTCGGCCATTCCGGCCGTTATCGGATCGTCGATGTCGGCGGAGGGACGGCGAGGACGGGCGCCTTGCGGGATTGCGGCGGCTGCGAGGCCGCGATTGCGCAGAAGCTCGGCGCGGACCTGTCGCTGATCGGGGTGGTGCGGCGTGTCAGCCGCACCGAATACACGCTCGGCTTCCAGGTGCGCGATGCCAAGACCGGCGCCGTGGTGGCGCGCGGCGACAGCGGCCTGCGCCTCGGCGCGGACTATTCCTGGAAGCGCGGCGCCGTGCGGCTGGTCAGCGACCGGCTGATCGAGAGTCAGCAGGCCACCGACGCTCCTAGAAAGTAAGCTGCACCTTCATCGATTGTGAGCGGTCGCTGGCGAGTTCGAAGGCGGCGACCGCGCTCTCGAACGGCATGGTGGCCGTGATCAGCGGCTTGACGTCGATCAGGCCTTCGCCCATCAGCCGCACCGCGAGCTCGAACTCGGAATCGAAGCGGAAGGTGCCGCGGAGCTGCAATTCCTTGGCGACGATGGAGTTGATCGGCAGCGTCATCTCGCCACCGAGGCCGAGCTGAACGAGCGTGGCACCGGGCCGCAATACGTCCAGCGCGGTACGGAGTGCGGCCTGGTTGCCCGAGGCTTCGAACAGCGTATCGAACACGCCCTTGCCGGCACGCCAGGAATCGAGCGCAGTGGCATTGGTCGCGACATTGATCGCGTGCGTGGCGCCGAGCTTCTTCGCGACCGCGAGCGGGGCGTCCGCGACATCGGTCACCACGATCTCGGCGGCGCCGCCGAAGCGCGAAACCAAGATCATCAGCGCGCCGATCGGGCCGCAGCCGGTGATCAGCACGCGTTTGCCGAGGAGAGAACCGGCCTGATTGCCGGCATGCAGACACACGGCGAGCGGTTCGGCGACCGCAGCTTCGGCGAGCGACAGTCTGTCGGCGATCGGTACGGCCCGCGTGGCGCCGACCGTAATGAATTCGCGAAAGCCGCCTTGCACATGGGGGACGCGCATCGCGCTGCCGAGGAAGCGCATGTCGAGGCACTGGTTGTGCATGCCTTCCCGGCAATGCAGGCACTGGCCGCACGGATTGCTCGGATTGACTGCAACGCGCGTGCCCGGCCTCACCTGGGTGACGCCGTCACCGACGGAAGCGACCACGCCGGCGATCTCATGCCCCAGCGCCATCGGCTGCTGGATGCGGACCACGCCGAAGCCGCCGTGATGGTAGTAGTGCAGATCGGAGCCGCAGATGCCGCCATTGGCAATCTTGACGCGGACTTCGCCCGGTCCGGGCTCCACATCCGGATAGAGGTCGATCCGCAAGTCTTTCGGGGCGTGAATGACGACGGCGCGCATGGTTTGTTCCTTCAGCGGTTCGCGGGTCACATCGCGGCAATCATGCCGCCGTCGACATAGATGATCTGGCCGTTGACGTAGGTGGAGGCGTCGGAGGCCAGGAAGATCGCCGCGCCGACCAGCTCATCCGGCTTGCCCCAACGTTTCGACGGGATGCGGCTCATCAGCCAGGTGTTGAAATCGGTGTTGTTGACCAGCGCCTCGTTCATGTCGGTCAGCATGTAGCCGGGGCCGATTGCATTGGCCTGGATACCGTGCTGGGCCCATTCCACCGCCATCGAGCGGGTGAGATTTTTGATGCCGCCCTTGGCCGCGGTGTAGGGCGCGATGGTCGGGCGCGCGAGCTCGCTGCCGAGCGAGCCGATGTTGATGATCTTGCCGCGCTTGCGTGGGATCATGCGCTTGGCCGCCTCGCGGCCGATCACGAAGGCGCTGGTGAGATTGGTCTCGATCACCTTGCGCCATTCGTCGGTAGTGAACTCGACCAGCGGCTTGCGGTGCTGGATACCGGCATTGTTGATGACGACGTCGACGGCGAGGCCTTGTCTGTCGAAGTCGTTGAAGGCAGCGACGATCGCGGGCTCGTCGGTGACGTTGAACGCGGCGCCTTCGGCCTGATGTCCGGCGCTGCGAAACTCGGCGACGGCCTGCTCGACGCGCTTGGGATCGACGCCGTTGATGATCAGCTTGGCGCCGGCCCTGGCCATGCCTTCGGCAATGGCGCGGCCGAGGCCGCGAGAGGAGCCGGTCACGAGCGCGGTACGGCCGGAAAGGTCGAAGAGGGCGGTGCTCATCTCAAGAATCCTTAGACGTTAGAGCGGCGCACGATCAGATCGGAGCGGTCGAAGACGGCCGGCAGGAGGTCGACGCCGAGGCCGGGGCCCTCCATCGGATAGACAAAACCATCCTTGATCATGGGCATGGTGGTGACGAGCTCATTGTACCAGCCCTTGTAGAAGGCGCGCACCGATTCCTGGATCAGCGTGTTGGGCTGGCTGAACGACATGTGGATGGCGGCTATGAAGCCGATCGGGCCAATGCAGTCATGCGGTGCGAAAGGCCGATGATAGGTTTCGGCCATCGCTGCGATCTTGCGCCCCTCGGTAAGGCCGCCGGTCCAGCACAGATCGGCCATCACCACGTGCATGGCGTCGCGGTCGAGCATGTCCTTGTAGGGGAAGCGCGAGCCCAGCGTCTCGCTGGCGCAGACCCAGACGTCGGTCGAGCGCGCATATTCGGCCAGGGCCTGCGGCGAGTTCATCCGGATCGGGTCCTCGTACCACGTCGGCTTGTAGGGCTCGAGCGCGCGCGCGATCTGCTTGGCAGTCGGCAGATTCCATAGCGAATGGAGCTCGACCATGATCTCCATCTTGTCGCCGACAGCTTTGCGGATCTTCTCGAACGGCTCGATCGCCTGCTTCATCTGAGCGGCGGTGATGTAGAGACCTTTGTTTTCCTGGGCGGCGGGATCGAACGGCCAGATCTTCATCGCGGAGATGCCGCTTTCCAGGAGATTTTCGGCGAGCGCGTCGGCGCGATGCATGAAGCCGTCGAGATCTTCGTAAGGTCCCTTGGAGGCGCCGAGATTCCAGTTCGCGACCGGGCTGATATTGGTCGAGCGGACATATTGGGTGCCGGCGCAGGTGTTGTAGATGCGCTGCTTGTCGCGGCAGAGGCCGCCGAGCATCTGGTGCACCGGCTGGCCGCAGACCTTGCCGAACAGGTCCCACAGCGCGATGTCGATCGCCGACGCCGCGCGGTATTCGACGCCGGTCGATGACTGCGCCATCGGCAGGTTCAGCATGTCGCGGTGGATGGCTTCGATGTGCAGGGGGTTGCGGCCGAGCAGCCGGCCGGCAAAGGTGTCGTGAATCTGCGCCTCGACCGCGCCCGCGCCGTAAAAGGTCTCACCGAGCCCGATCATGCCCGCATCGGTGTGGACGCGCACCCAGATGACGTTGGAGAATTCTTCAGTGCGCAGGGTCTCGATCGACGTGATCTTCACGGCAATAATCCTCCCGTCGGGCCCATAGCGCCCGCCTTGTTTGTCATTTCTGCGCCACCATTTGCCGGCGGGCCGATGGGCAGTCCTACGCCTGCTTGTAATATTTCACAATATGTTTTAGGGATGTCACAAGCAAGGCGCCAGCTCGCAACGAGAGCGCAGGTTGACGGAGGACGACATGGCACGGCGCAAGCGCGCGCTCGAGGTGGTGAGAAACGACGATAGCGGCGAGGGCAGGCCCTCCCGGCGCAACCGCCTCAACTTCTTCGAGCTGGCCTATCAGAGGATCGAGGAGCTCCTCGTCCACTGCGAGCTCAAGCCGGGCCAGTTCATGACCATGCTGGAATTACAGCAGATCACCGGCTTCGGCCGCACGCCGGTGCACCACGCCGTCAATCGTCTCTCAGCCGACACGCTCATCATCATTCGTCCACGGCACGGCCTGCACATCGCCCCGATCGATCTGGCGCGTGAGCGCATGCTGCTGGGCTTACGCCGCGACATGGAGCGCTTCGTGATCCGTCTCGCGGCCGATCGCGCCAGCCTGTCGCATCGCAATCAGGCGCTGCACATCGAGCGCCTGCTGCGCGAGCGCCGCGCCAGCCTGACCCTCGACGAATTCAACAGCATCGACCGTCGGATCGACGCGCTGGTGCTGGAGGCCGCGGGCGAGCCGTTCCTGGTGCACACGCTGCGGCCGCTGCACACGCTGTACCGGCGCATCGGCTACATCCACCACCGCTTCATGCCGGGACAGACCGAGCTGTCGGGCACGATCGATTGCCATCTCGCCGTTCTCGCTGCGGTCGCCAATCGCCGCGTCGAGGATGCGGTGAAAGCGAGCGATGCCCTGATCGATTACATGGATGCGATATTCACCGGCATGGAGGCGGGGATCGATCCGCGCCTGCTCGATTGCAGCATCGAGCCGCTGCTCGGCGCGTGAGAAAGTTTGAAGGAAGGAACACACATGTCGACGATGGCGATGCCACAACCGAGCGCGAGCGAGGCCGCGGTCCGCTACCTCATCACGAACTACAGTCCCAAAGGCAACAAGGTCGGCTGGCTGATGATGGCCTCGATCCTGGTCGAGGCCTGGGATCTGTATTCGATCGCCTTCGTGCTGATCTTCATCAAGGAGCAGTACAATCCCGATCCGCTGATGCTGGGCCTCGCCGCAGCCGGCACCCAAGGCGGCGCCCTGATCGGCGCGCTGCTCGGCGGCTGGCTATCCGACAAGATCGGCCGCCGCGTCATGTTCCTGGTGACGATGGTGATGTTCATCGTGCTGGCATTGGCGCAGGCGTTCGTGCCCAACGTTGCCTGGCTCGTCGTGATCCGCTTCCTGCTCGGCATCCCGCTCGGCTCGGACATTTCGACCGGCTACACCTACATCATGGAATCCATGGCCAAGGGTGAGCGCGAGGTGATGGGCAACAGGTGGCAGTTCATGTTCGCGGTCGGCGAGGTCCTGACCATCGGCGTCATCGTGATCTTCCTGCTGATCGACATGAACCACGAGATGCTGTGGCGCGTCACGCTCGGCCTCGGCGCGGTGCCGGCGCTGATCATCCTGATCATGCGCCACGACGTACCGGAGACGGCGGTGTGGCTGGTGCAGAAGGGGCGCTACCGCGAGGCCAAGCAGGTCGCGCGCGAGATGTTCAACGACAATCTCGACATGCTGCCGGACCGGGACGTCGAGGTGCCGAAGGTCTCGACCCGCGCGTTCCTCGCCGATCTCAAGAAGGATCCGATCCGCTGGCGTGCCACCCTATATGGCTGGATCGCCTGTTTCGCGCAGGCGAGCGAGTTCTCGACCTTCGCGTTCTACCTGCCGGTGCTATTCGTCATGGTCGGCGTGTCGAGCGTGCTCGGCAATAATCTGGTGACGATGGGGCTATTCAGCTTCGCCGCTCTGTCGGGGTGGGTCGGGCCGCTGCTGACGCCGAAGATCGGCCATCGCGGCATTGCGATCGCAGGCTTCTCCATCGTGCTGGTGTCACTGCTAGTCGCTGCGTTTGCGCTCTTCACGGACAACAAGATGCTGCTGCCGTTCGCCGCGGCCGGCATGCTCTGGGGCCACTATTGGGACGCGTCGAACTGCATGACCATCCCGACCATGGTCGCCCGGCCGCGATACCGCGGCACCGCCAGCGGCTTCGCCTATATGTTCGTGAAGCTGCCGTCGTTCCTGGCGATCTTCCTGTTCCCATCGCTGTTCGCGGCGATCGGGCAAGCCAATGCCACCCTGTTCGTCGCAATCTTCCCGGTGATCGGATTGCTGGCTGCGATCTTCATCCTGCCGGAGGTCTACGGCTACGAGAACGACTGACGAAGCACGACCTGGTCGCGGCGTCATCGCCGCGATCGGGCCGGACGGTCACGGGCTCAGAAGACCGGATCGATCCCACCTCACGGCCGAGCAGGCCGATCGTCTGCCGCAGCGTCGCCGGCCGCATTGATCTACCGCAAATAGCTCGCACCTGATTTCGAAAGCTGCGTCTGGCTTCCTTACCAGATTGCCGCCGCCAACGCCGCGATCAGTGCGGGCGGGGTCACCAGCAGGCCGAGCTTGAGGAATGGCCAGGCGCCGACCTCGATCTTCTCGCGCCGGAGCGCAACCAGCCAGAGGATGGTGGCGAGCGAGCCGGTCACCGACAGATTGGGGCCGAGGTCGACGCCGATCAGGATGGCGCTGACAACGGGCGCGGGCAGATGATCGCTGGCGGCGACGGAGCCGGCGACAAGGCCGACCGGAAGATTGTTGGCGATGTTGTCGGCGAGCGCGGTGGCAATGCCGACGCTCCAGGCGGCCTGCGGGACGGATTGCGCCACCGCTTGGTGCAGCAGCGCGCTGAGCTGCGCGATCACGCCGGTCTTCACCAGCGCCTCCACCATGACAAAGAGCCCGCCGACCAGCGGCAGCACGCTCCAGGAGACGCCGCGCAGCACGGGCATAGGCGATTGACGGTTGATCAACAGCACGGCGGCCGCCGTCGCGGTCCCGCAGACGAACGTCGGCAAGCCCAATTGCAGATCGAGCGCAGAGGCCCAGATCAGCACGATGCCGATGGCGCCGATGCCATAGGCGGTCAATCGGCCGCCGCGTCCGAGTTTCGGTTGAGGGACACTCGTTTCGATCGTTTCCTCCTTCAACTCGCGGTGCAGCGCAAGGCGCAATGCGACATAGGTGAAGCCGATCGAGGCGAGTGACGGCAGCGTGAACTGACGCAGCCATGCTCCAAGATGCGGCATGTGCTTGCCGAAGACCACGAGATTGGCCGGATTGGAAATCGGCAGCACGAAGCTCGCGGCATTGGCAATGAAGGCGCAGACGAACAGATAGGGCAGCGGCTTGGCGCCGGCCGCGCGAGTGGCGGCGTAAACGGCCGGCGTCAGCACGATCGCGGTGGCGTCGTTCGAGAGCAGCACCGTCACCAGCGTGCCGACGAGATAGATCAGCAGGAACAGCCGCTGCGGAGAGCCGCGTGCATGCTCGACGGCAAAGGCGGCCAGATAGTCGAACAGGCCTTCGAGCCGTGCCAGCTCGGCGATCAGCATCATGCCGATCAGAAACAGATAGACGTCGACACCCTTCTCGATGCCGGTGAGCGCATCCCGCCACGGCAGGAAGCCGAGGAGCACGAGAGCGGCGGCACCGATCGCTGCCCAGATCGCCTCGGGCAGGCGAAAAGGGCGGATGATCACGCCTGCGGTCGCAGCGACGATGATGCTCCAGGCCCAGATGGCGTCAGACGGCACGTTTCAGTCCTCAAGGTGAACCAGATCTATTCGGCAGCGATAGCCGATGCGGCGCAGCTGTCTTCCCCCGCGCGCACAGATCGCCGTCTGCGATTTGCCGCGTCTGCGGTAGCGCGAAGAAGCAGATCACGGCGCCGATCGCCGCCACAGCGCCAAGCGAGATGAACGCTGCATGGTAACCCGCGCGGACCACGACCAGGCCTGCCAGTGTCGTCGATAGTGCAGCTCCAATGCTCTGAGCGGTGATGACCGCGCCCTGCGCGACGTTGAAGCGGCCGGTGTTGCGCATGAGGTCGGCGACGATAACCGGAAAGATCGCGCCGAAAATGCCGGCACCAACACCGTCCAGAAGCTGCACACCGACCAGCCAGAACGGATTGTCCGAGAGCGTATAGAGGATGCCGCGGATCGGCAGGATCAGCAGCGCGGCGAGGAAGAAGCGCTTGTGGCCCCAGCGGTCGGCTTTGGCGCCGACCAGCATCGCGAACGGTACCATCACGACTTGCGCGGCGACGATGCAGGCCGACATCAGACTGGTGCCCATGTTCTTGTCCTGCAGCGCGAGCTTCTGGCCGACCAGAGGCAGCATGGCCGCGTTCGAGAGGTGAAACAGCACGACGCAGAGCGCGAAGACGAGCAGGGGGCGGCAGGTCAGGAGCACGCCGAGGCCCGAGGGGTGGTCGGGCAGATTGTTCGCGTGAGCGTGGTGCAGGCCGCGAGCAAGATCGTGGTCAATGGCTCGTTCGGGGATCGCGACAATGCTGGCGAGGCTCGCAATCGCCATGGCGCCGAGCAGGTAAAACACGACGGTCGGGCCGAACCAATAGGCGAGGACGCCTGCCAGACCCGCAGCGACAGCGTTGCCGGCATGGTTGAAGGTCTCGTTACGGCCGATCCGCCGGGTAAAAGCGGCATGGCCGAAGATGCCGAGCGAGACGGCGGCGATTGCAGGCGGAAAGATGACAGCGGCGGCCTGGGCAATCCCCTGCGAGATCGCGACTGGCCCGAAGTTCGGAAACAACGGCAGCGATAGCGAGGCAAGGGTCACCATAATGGCGGCTATCACCATCGCGAGCCGCTTCCTCGGCGTTGCATCGACCAGCGCACCTGCCGGCGTCTGCGCTACGATGCCGGCGATCGTTGCAATCGACATCACGAGCCCGATGCGCGCCTCGTCCCAGCGCTGCTCGGTGAGGAGATAGACGGCGAGGTAGGGCCCGAGCCCGTCGCGCACGTCGGCGAGGAAGAAATTGGCCGCATCGAGCGCGCGGCCGGCGTGCCTCGCTTGATCGGAGTTTGCGCTCGACATCGGATCTCTCGGCCGAGGCTCAAGGTGGCCCCGGCAGCAACCTTCGTGTTGCCGGCCTGGTTCCGCGGATCACGCCGGGCTCCTCAAAACTTGACCGCGAGCAGCACCGCGCCGCCGCCGATCATGGCAATGCCAAGCCAGCCCTGAGCCGTCGGGCGCTCGCCGAGAAAAGCGAAGGCGAACAGCGCGATCAAGACGACGCTGAGCTTATCGATCGGCGCGACCAGCGTTGCGGGCCCGAGCTTCAGCGCTCGGAAATAGCACAGCCAGGACGCGCCGGTCGCAAGCCCCGAGAGCACCAGGAATAACCAGGTTCTCGACGAGACCGCTGAGGGCATGGCGAACTGGCCGGTGCAGAGCAGCAGCACCGATAATGCGAGCAGGACCACGATGGTGCGGATACAAGTGGCGAGGTCCGGATTGATATTCTCGACGCCGACCTTGGCAAAGATCGCGGTCAGCGCGGCAAAGCAGGCGGAGAGGATCGCCCAGGTCTGCCAGGCGGAGAGGAGCGCGGGTTTCATCAGGGTCTTTACGTGTGGCGGCTGATCATCGTTGTGCGGGCAATTGCAGCCTAACACTCAAATGTCGTCTCGGCGAAGGCCGCGACCCACAAGCACGAAAAGGTGTTTGGCGAAGAGCGACGATGCGTGTGCCACAAGGGAAATCACGCGGTATGGATCCCGGCTTTCGCCCGGACGCCGAAAGAGGTTCACCGTGCCATCGACAGCTTCTCCGTGATCGCCTTGCGCAGGATGCGCGAGAGCGATTCCACCGAATACGGCTTCTGGATCAGCTCGAAGCCGCGATGGGCGTTCTCGGCGAGCACGTTGCTGTAGCCAGAGGTGAGCACGACCGGCAGACCCGGATACTGCTCGCGGATGACGCCGGCGAGCTCGACGCCGTTCATGCCGGGCATGATGACGTCGGAGAAGACGAGGTCCACGGCGAATTCGTTCTCGTCGAGGATGGTCAGCGCCGCATTGGCATTGGCGACGCGGCGGACGACGTAGCCGAGATCCTCCAGCAACTCGGTGGAGAAGCGGCCGACCTCGTCGTCGTCTTCGACCACGAGGACGCGATAGCCGCGCCCGGTGGCCGCCGCCTCATAGGTCAGTGCCGCTGCTTCCTTGTCCGTTACAGGGCTCTGCGCCCGCGGCAGATAGATGGTGAAGGTCGCGCCTTTGCCTTGCGCGCTCGTCACCGCGATGTCGCCCCCGGATTGTTTTGCGAAGCCGAAGGCTTGGCTGAGCCCGAGTCCCGTGCCCTTGCCAACCTCCTTGGTGGTGAAGAAGGGCTCGAATATCGAGTCGAGATGTTCCGGCGCGATGCCGCGACCCGTGTCGCTGACCGAGATGGCGATGTAGTCGCCGCCGCGCGGCGATTGTGCGCGCAGGCTCGGAATGCCCTCGACCTTGCGCACCGCGATGATGAGGCGGCCTTCGCCATCCATGGCGTCGCGGGCGTTGACGGCGAGGTTGATCAACGCGGTCTCGAACTGGGCGATGTCGGCCAGGGTGAAGCAGCGGGTATCGTCAATCTCGACCGCGATGTCGATGCGGCCCCCGACCAGCGGCCGGATCAGTTGCGCGATGCTCTCGACCTGGCTGCCGACATCGAAGATCTGCGGCTTGAGCGGCTGCCGCCGCGCGAATGCCAGCAGCTGCGCCGTCAGCTTGGAGGCGCGCTCGACCGTCTCGGAAATGGCGTCGACATAGCGGCGGCGGCGCTCCTCCGGCAGCTCGCGGCGGCGCAGGAAGTCGGTCGCCGAACGGATGATGGTGAGGAGATTGTTGAAGTCGTGCGCGACGCCGCCGGTAAGCTGACCGATCGCCTCCATCTTCTGCGACTGCCTTAGCGCTTCCTCGCCGCGCCGGCGCTCGGTGATGTCGACGGCCTCTGGCACGGCACCGGTGATGTTGCCGTGGCGATCGAGCACCGGACGCATGCCGAAGTCGAAATCGCGCTCGCCGACGGGAAGGTGCAGGCGCATCTCGAGCCGCACGGCTTCGCCCTTGAGCACCCTGTCGAAGGCCTCTCGCACGGCAGCACTCATGCCGCTCGTGCCGGTGAACCAGGGCGTCTCCCACAACGGCTTTCCGATCACGTCCGAGGAATTCGCCTTGATGCCGGCGAGCGCGGTCTTGTTGGCGTAAAGCAATTCGCCCGTGAGATTGACGAGGCCTTGATATTGGTTACTGGTCTCCAGGATCGCACGCAGACGCGCCTCGTTGGCTTCGAGCTCGGCGGTACGCTGGGCGATGCGCTCTTCCAGAGTCTCGTTGAGCTGCCGGAGCTCGATCTCGGCCTGCTTGGCCGCGGTGATGTCGTGGGCGACGCCGATGAAGCCGATATGCTTGCCAGTCGGATCCCAGCGCGGCTGCGATTCCGAGCGCAGCCAGCGCCATTCGCCCTTGGCATTCTTGTAGCGCGCTTCCAGCACGAACGGCTTTAGCGAAGCTTCGCCCTGGACGGATTGCTGAAGCACGTGCGGCAGGTCGTCCGGATGCAGCACCTTGCGCCAGTCGAAATCGATGGCCTGATCGTAGGGCAGGCCGACGAAATCGACATAGGCCTGGTTGGCGAAGGACCGCTTGCGGTCGAGCTTGGTCACCCAGATCGGCACCGGCGCGCTGTCGGCAATCAGCCGAAAGCGCTCCTCGCTCTCGCGCAGCGTCTCGCGCGCGAGCATCTGGTCGGTGATATCGATATGGGCGCCGACGAGCCGAATGGCGCGGCCGTCCCTGTCGCGCTCGATCTTGGCGACGACCCGGATCCAGCGGGTCTCGCCGTCGCTGGGACGGATGATGCGGTATTCGGCAGTGTAGTCTTGGCTCGTTCCGGCGAGAGCCTCGAAGAAATGGCTGACGGTCGCGTCGCGGTCCTCGGGATGGATGCGGTTGACCCAGTCCTCGTGCGTCTCGTCCGTGGCCTCCGGAGGCAGCCCGTGGATCATCAGATATTCGGGCGAACGGCGGTTCTTGAACCCTTCGCGGAAGTCGACCTCGACGCCGCCGACCTTGCCGATGCGCTGGATGCGTGCGAGCTCGGCCTCGCGCTCCTGAAGCGCGCGATAGGCGTTGTCGCGCTCGCGCGCGACGTCTTCGAGGTGCTGGCGCAGCCTTTCGGCAGCGAGGGTCTCGGGCAAAGGATCGGTCAAGGCGTCGGCCGTTGTCATGCAGGTGCGCACGTGCCGGACCGATATTCACACAGACGGAGCGTGATGGCCATCGCTTAGAGGGGAATATGCAGGTAAGGCGCAGGATGACGGAGGATATGAACGAACGCCTCCGCTGGCTATTTGTTCCTGACGTTGGAACGATGGGCCCTCTGCGCGCCTATCTGCGAGGCGCCACAACTCATTCACAAGCCTTCCTTTCCGAAGAGGCTAAATCTTGAAGCTCTTTGTCTGCCAAGCCTGCGGCAACGTCCTGTATTTCGAGAACCGCGCTTGCGAGCGCTGCGGCCACCGCGTCGCCTTCCTGCCGGAGAAGGAGACGATGTCGGCGATCGAGCCCGACGGCGGGGCCTGGAGGACGCTGGTCGACAAGGCCGAAAGCCGCATGCTGTGCCGTAATGCCGAATACGATTCCTGCAACTGGCTGACGGATACAGGTAACGGCACGGGTTATTGCCGCGCCTGCCGTCACAACGGCATCGTGCCGGATCTGTCGGATCCGGCGCAGCTCGCCGGCTGGCGCGAGCTGGAGGTGGCGAAGCACCGGCTGTTCTATTCCCTGATCCGCTGGAAGCTGCCGCTCCAGACCCGGCAGGACAATCCCGCGCATGGGCTGATCTTCAATTTCCTCGCCGACGATCCGCACAGCGGAGAGAAGATCATGACCGGCCATGACAACGGCCTGATCACGATCGCGCTCACCGAGGCCGACGACCTCGCGCGCGAGCGGCGCAGGCTCGAGATGGGCGAGCCCTACCGGACGCTGCTCGGGCATTTCCGCCACGAGGTCGGGCATTATTTCTGGGACGTGCTGGTGCGCGACGGGGACAAGCTAGACCAATTCCGCGCGATGTTCGGCGACGATTCGGCCGATTACGGCCAGGCCCTGCAGCGTCATTATGCCGAAGGCGCGCCGCCGAACTGGCAGCAGAACTACGTCGCGGCCTATGCGACGATGCATCCGTGGGAGGACTTTGCCGAGACCTGGGCGCACTATCTCCACATCGTCGACACGCTGGAGATGGCCGCCGAGTTCGGCATGGAGGTACGCCCCAAGGTCGACCGCGACGGGGAGCTGACGGCGCGCATCCGTTTCGACCCCTACGAGGCCCGGGATGTGGAAGCGCTGGTCAACGCATGGTTGCCCTTCACCTTCGCCATGAACAGCGTCAACCGCGCCATGGGCCTGCGCGACCTCTATCCCTTCATCCTGTCGCCCGCGGTGGTCGCCAAGCTTGGCTTTGTTCACGGCCTCGTGCGGGACGCGGCCAAGGCCGGGAAGCTGTAGGTGGTGCCAGGGCCAGCCGGCTCCGTTGCGCAAGCCCATTCCGGTCTTGCGCTGGTACGCCAGAGGGGAGGGATTTAGACCGTTGCCTCCGGCCCATTTTGATGTACCACGGGAGCCACACGGCCCGTTTCCCATAGGCCCCAGCGGCCAGGTAAGGGGTCCCCGCCCAAGGTCGAGACTCAAGAAAAGCATGTTCAAACGCATTCTGATCGCCAATCGCGGCGAAATCGCCTGCCGGGTCATCAAGACTGCCCGCCGGATGGGAATTCAGACCGTTGCGGTCTATTCCGAGGCCGACCGCGATGCCCTCCATGTCGAGATGGCCGACGAGGCCGTGCTGATCGGCCCACCCGCTGCGGCCGAGAGCTATTTGGTGATCGAAAAGGTCGTGGACGCCTGCCGCAAGACCGGCTCGGAAGCGGTGCATCCCGGCTACGGCTTCCTGTCCGAGCGCGAGGCGTTTCCGCGTGCGCTGGCGGCGGCCGGCATCGTCTTCATCGGCCCGAACCCCGGCGCGATCGCGGCGATGGGTGACAAGATCGAATCCAAGAAGGCGGCTGCCAAGGCCAAGGTCTCGACCGTGCCGGGCCATCTCGGCGTCATCGAGGACGACAAGCACGCGGTCCGCATTGCCGACGAGATCGGCTATCCCGTCATGATCAAGGCCTCCGCTGGCGGCGGCGGCAAGGGCATGCGCATCGCGCACTCCAAGGCCGAGGTCGCCGAGGGCTTCAATCTCGCCAAGGCCGAGGCCAAGGCCTCGTTCGGCGACGACCGCGTCTTCGTCGAAAAATTCATCGTTGATCCCCGCCATATCGAGATCCAGGTGCTGGGCGACAAGCACGGCAACGTGATCTATCTCGGCGAGCGTGAATGCTCGATCCAGCGCCGCAACCAGAAGGTCATCGAGGAGGCACCGTCGCCGCTGCTGGACGAGGAAACCCGCCGCAAGATGGGCGAGCAGGCGGTCGCGCTGGCGAAAGCCGTGAACTACGATTCCGCCGGCACCGTCGAGTTCGTCGCAGGGCAGGACAAGAGCTTCTACTTCCTGGAGATGAACACGCGCCTCCAGGTCGAGCATCCCGTCACCGAACTCGTGACCGGAATCGATCTCGTCGAGCAGATGGTCCGCGTTGCCGCCGGCGAGAAGCTCGCCATTGCGCAGAAGGACGTCACGCTGACCGGCTGGGCGGTTGAATCGCGCCTCTATGCCGAAGATCCGTTCCGCAACTTCCTGCCTTCGATCGGGCGCCTGGTGAAATATCGCCCGCCGGCGGAAGCCAGCCAGGATGGTATCACCGTGCGTAACGACACCGGCGTCCAGGAGGGCGGCGAGATCTCGATCCATTACGATCCGATGATCGCCAAGCTGGTGACCCATGCCCCCTCGCGCGCGGCCGCGATCGAGGCGCAGGCGACAGCGCTGGATTCCTTCTATGTCGACGGTATCAGGCACAACATTCCGTTCCTGTCCGCGCTGATGCACCATCCGCGCTGGCGCGAGGGACGGCTCTCCACCGGCTTCATCGCCGAGGAGTTTCCCAAGGGCTTTGCGGTGCGCGTGCCCGAAGGCGAGGTCGCGCGGCGGATCGCTGCGGTCGGCGCCGCCATCGATCATGTGCTCGGCGAGCGCAAGCGGCAGATCTCGGGCCAGATGGGCGGCCGCATCGTGCAGCGCGAGCGCCGCCGCGCAGTCTGGCTCGATCGCCAGGAGATCCTGCTGGAGGTTGCGCGCGAGGGCGAAGCAATCACGGTGCGTTTCGTCGATGCGGACGGCAAGGCCGGCAATGCGCATCTGCTGCAATCGCCGTGGAAGCCCGGCGATCCGGTCTGGCAGGGCACCATCGATGGACAGTTCGTCGCGCTGCAGGCCCGCCCGATTGCCAACGGCATTCGTCTCGCGCATCAGGGCGTGGAGGTGCCCGTCTATGTCTGGACCGAGGCGGAAGCGGCCTCGGCCCGGCTGATGCCAGTGACAACGGCTTCCGACACCGGCAAGAAGCTGCTCTGTCCGATGCCGGGCCTCGTGGTCTCGATCGCCGTGAACGAGGGGCAGGAGGTCAAGGCCGGCGAGACGCTCGCCGTCGTCGAAGCCATGAAGATGCAGAACGTGCTGCGCGCCGAGCAGGACGGCACTGTGAAGAAGATCCACGCCAGCGCCGGCGCGACCCTCGCGGTGGACGCGCTGATTTTGGAGTTTGCGTGAAGCGCGCCGGAGCGCAACGCCAGACGCTCCTCAGGATGAGGAATGGAGAGTGAGGCAACCATGGCCTTTCGTTCCCGCCGCGAGAAACTGCGATCGATCCTGTCGGGCTCGGCTTGCGTCCATCCCGGCTCGGTCTACGACGCTATCTCGATCCGCATTGCCGAGGACCTCGGTTTTCCGCTCGGCATGTTCGGCGGTTCGGTGGCCTCGCTCGCCGTGCTCGGCGATCCCGACGTCACGCTGATCACGCTGAGCGAGCTTGCCGAGCAGATGCGGCGGATGTCGCGCGCCTCCGCGCTTCCCGTCCTCGTCGATGCCGATCACGGCTATGGCAACGCGCTGAACGTGCGCCGTACGGTGCAGGAGCTGGAGACGGCGGGGGCTGCCGGCCTCACCATCGAGGACACGCTGCTGCCGGCGGCGTTCGGCGAGGCGAAGACGCAACTGATCCCGCTCGAGGAAGGCGTCGGCAAGATGAAGGCGGCGCTCGACGGCCGCAGCGATCCCTCGCTCGTCATCATGGGGCGCACGGGAGCTGCCTCGATCACGTCCATCGAAGATGCGATCCGGCGCGCCATGGCCTATGAAGCCACCGGCGTGGACGCGCTGTTCTTCACCGGCATCAGGTCGCACGCGGAACTCGCGGCCATCGCATCCGCCACGCACCTGCCGCTCGTGCTCGGCGGCGCGCCGGAGGAATTGAACGCTACCGACTATCTCGAGAGCCAACGCGTGCGCATCGCGCTGCAGGGCCATGCGCCGATCGCGGCTGCAACGCAGGCAGTGTACGAGACTCAGAAGGCATTGCGTGAGGGCACGGCACCGAAAGCGCTGAAGGGATTGCCCACATCGGAACTGACCAGCCGCGTCATGCGCGAGGCCGATGTGAAGGCGCGCAGCGCCGATTATCTTGGACCGAGAAAATGACGCGGGCGATCCTCCAGGTCGTGATCCGCGGCCGCGTCCAGGGCGTCGGCTACCGCGCCTGGGTCGAATCCCAGGCGGCTGCATGCGGTCTCGAAGGCTGGGTCCGCAACCGCCGTGACGGCAGCGTCGAAGCGCTGTTCGCGGGGACGCCCAAGCACGTCGCCGACATGGTCGCGCTGTGCCGCCACGGCCCGCCGTCCTCGCGCGTCGACAGCGTCACCAGCGAGACTGCGGGTGCCGAGGAGCTGAACCTGCGCCGGGCAGGGGAGGCGTTTTCGGTGTTACCGACGGCGTAGGTGTGCTCCCGCTCCCCGGTTGCGGCAAGCTATCGCATCTTGAGAGCGTTTCCCTGCGGCCATCCTTCGAGACGCCAGCTTAGGCGGGCTCCTCAAGGATGAGGATGGAATGCGCGGCAGCAGTTTCAACGAGCACCGAAGCCGATTAGCCTCATCCTGGAGAAGACTGCGCAGAGGGTCGTCTCGAAGGGACGAGGCGCGCAATCAGAACGCCGCCATGCGATTGCCCTGCCGCAAGCGGGGAGAGGTGAGCAATCACCGCGGCAGCTTGGCGATCGCCTCGCTGAGCTCGTGGATCTCGTAGGGCTTGCGCAGGATCGGGAAATCGCCGCGCACGCCGGCGGCGACCTCGCTATAGCCGGTGGCGAGCAGGATCGGCAGGCCGGGCCGGATCTGGCGCAGGTGCTGGGCGAGGCCGAGCCCGTCCATCTTGCCGGGCATGACGATGTCCGAGAATACGAAGTCGACGCCGTTCTTCTCGATCTCGAGCAGCGCAGCTTCGGCATCGGCGACCCTGCGCACGCTGTAGCCGAGCTGTTCCAGCAGGCCGACGCTGACGGAGGCGACGTCCGGATTGTCCTCGACCAGCAGCACCGTGCCGCTGCCGCGGAACGATGATGCTCCCGCCGGCTCGCGCGATGGCGCGTCGTCCGCGCGCGGCAGCAGGATGGTGAACGTGGTCCCCTTGCCAAGCTCGCTGGCGACCTTGATCGTGCCGCCCGCCTGGTGGGCAAAGCCGTGCACCTGGGAGAGGCCGAGTCCGGTGCCTTTTCCGATCGGCTTGGTCGTGAAGAACGGCTCGAAGATCTTGTCGAGGACGTCATCGGGAATGCCGAACCCGGTATCGCTGACGTCGATCGCGACGAAGTTGCCGGCGAGCGTGGGCTCATGGAGTACGACGTTGTGCGCACCGATCGTCACCGTGCCCCCGTCGGGCATCGCATCGCGGGCATTGATGACGAGGTTGAGCAGCGCGGTCTCGAGTTCGGAGACGTCGGTCTTGATCGGCCACACTTCGCCGCTGATGTCGAAGACCAGACGCACGGAGCTGCCGACGCCGGCATCGAGCACCTCGCGGATCGCCGCGATACGCTCGGCGAAATCGACCGCCTGCGGATTGACGCTCTGTCGCCGTGCGAAGGTGAGGAGCTGGTTGGTCAGCGCCGCGCCGCGCTTGGTGGCGGTCTCGATGGCCGAGATCGCGCGCTGAACCTTGGCCTCGTCGTCAGTGCCCCTCTTCAACATGTGGAGGCTGCCGCTGATGATCATCAGGAGATTGTTGAAATCGTGAGCCACCCCTCCGGTGAGCTGGCCGAGCGCATCGAACTTCTGGGATTCGGCGAGCTGCTTCTGCATCACCTCGAGCTTGAGCTGCGTATTGCGGCGTTCGGTGATGTCGCGCGTGATCTTGGCGAAGCCGACCAGCTCGCCGTCCTCATAGATCGGATCGATCACGACGCTGGCCCAGAAGAACGTGCCGTCCTTGCGGACACGCCAGCCTTCCTCCTCGTAGCGGCCCTTTTCCCGCGCGATGCCCAGCGCCCGCGCCGGTTTGCCGTTGGCGCGGTCGGTCTCGGTGTAGAAGCGCGAAAAATGTTGGCCGAGGATTTCCCCGGGCGAGTAGCCCTTTATGCGCTCGCCACCGATGTTCCAGCTCGTGATGATCCCGCTGGGGTCGAGCATGTAAAGGGCGTAGTCGGCAACGCCTTCAACCAACAGCCGGAAACTGCGTTCGCTCTCGAACAAGTCTCTCTGCTGTCTAGACTTTTTAACCATTCCGGACCCCGCCTCGACGGGGGCAAACGCCCGAGGCGCCGGATGGTTCCCCCAATCTGGGACATTTTTAGGCAAACATCGGGGGGCGTATGCAAATCGGCCGCCGCTCACGAGACGCTGCGCAGCGCGTTCGAGGCCATCTTGTGAGCGTTCGGCCTCAAGCCGCCGTGCCGCTCCGGAACGTCGCCGTCACTGCACGCAGCGCCGTAAGCTTAGCGGGATCGCTAACCTTGGAATGCAGCATCACTTTCGAGCTGCCGAGTTTCGGCAATTTGTGTGCCGGCCCGATGTCGACCAGCCCGGGAGGCGCAATCCGCCGCGCCAATGGCGCGACCGCGAGGCCGGCAAGCGCGGCCGCGACGGCTGCCGTGACGCCACCGCCGACGAAGCGCTCGCGCCAGGCGATGCCGGCCTTGTCGAGTGCGCGGACGGCAACGGCGCGGACGCCGCAAGGTGGGGCGAGCGTCGCAAGCGGCAACGGCTCACCCTTCCGTAGCGTGAAGCGTCTTGCGGCGAACCAGCCGAACTCGTCCTCGGCCAATTTTTCGCCGCCGCGACGGCTGCCCTCCTGGCGCACGATCACCGCATCGAGCCGCCCCGCGTCATAGGCATCCTGCATCTCGCGCGAGAAGCCGATGGTGACGGCGAGGGTGAGATTCGTAGACATCGCGTGCAGGCGTTCGAGCAGTGGGACGAGTTCGGGCCCCGCCGCATGGTCGGAGATGCCGAGCGAGAGCGTCTGCGCGACTGAAGCCTCACCTGACAGCGCCCGGTCATGCGCCTCCATCAGCGCGCTGGCACGATCGCGGAACGCGGCGCCCTCGGCGGTGAGCCGGACCGCGCGCGGCGAGCGTTCGACGAGACGCTTTCCGAGCAGCGTCTCCAGCCGCTGCAGCTTCAGGCTGACGGCCGCCTGTGTTGTGCCGAGCGCCTCCGCGGCGCGGGTGAAGCTCTGGAGCTCGGCGACCAGCAGGAAGGCCTGGACGGTGGCGAGGACGGCTGTCATCACAAGTCGTTATCATTGATATCATCAACGATAACATACCAAAATGGCGAAGGGAGATCTAGCTTCTCATCAACGCCGCGCGACCTGCGCGGCTCCGGAGGAGAACATCCATGCCCCTGATCACCGTGTCCTACACCACATCCCGCCAGTCGCCCTCGCTGAAGGCCGACATTGCGAACGCCGTGTCCGAGCTCACCGCAACGATCCTGCACAAGGACCCCAAGGTGACTGCCATCATCGTGAAATCGGTCGATGCAAGCGACTGGTTCGCCGGCGGCAAGTCGCTCGCCGAGCAGAAGCTTGCGAGCTACTGGATCGACATCCACGTCAGCGAAGGCACCAACACCAAGGACGAGAAGGCGGCCTATCTCGCTGCCATGTTCAGGCGCATGGCCGAGCTTTTGGGCCCGCTGCATCCCGAGACCTATCTGCACGTCGACGAGGTCAAGGGCGATGCCTATGGCTTCGGCGGCCTCACTCAGGAGCGCCGCTACATCGCCGGCAAGCTCGAGGTCCCGCTCAAGGCGGCGTGATGCCGGAGGTCGCGGGTGACGATCTCACCCGCGGCACGGACCGGACATGGAGGATGGTCAGCTCGCGAGCCGGAGCTGAACTTCGGAGTTGTTCAGAAAGCACATCTTGTCGAACAGCTTCAGGTCCAGCGGATTTGGCAGCCTGACATCGCCGAGATCGGGGCATGGCTTGACGGAGGGGTCGTAGGATCGATTGATCTGCGAAATGAAGACGACGACCAATCCCCTGTCGTGTGCGAACGATTTCAGTGCGCGCACCTGAACGGAGAGGTCCGGCTTGTCCCGCCTCTGATCGAGCAATTGCAGATAGTCTATCACCACGACCGTGCCGCAGGGAGCTGCGGCCATTTGCTTGACGACGTAGTCGGCGCTGATGGCGTCGGAGCAATCGATCTCGAACAGCCTGTCGAATTGTGCGGGGTCCACGCCGATCGCGCGGAGGCGGTCCAGAACCTCTTTCTCGGTATATTCGAGCGAGAAGAACGCAGCGCGATGGCCCGACCGCATTGCCTCCACCGCAAGCTCGAGGCTCATCAGGGTTTTGCCGTGACCAGGACGCGCGCCGACCAGCACCAGGTCGCCCGGCCGGAATTGCGAGAATAGCCTGCTGGCCGGCGTCACCGCCGCCGCCTTCGCCGCGAGCATGCTCCAGGCCGAAAACCCCTCAATCGTCGCGATGCGGTCAAGCGCCTCGTGAAGCGGAATGCCTCGCTCGCGGGACATGCGTTTCGCCTTGCGCTTCAGATGATAGATGGGCGCAGATAATTTCATCGCGAGAACCTCCCATTGCGAGCATGATCGCAACCCCTCCTTATGCCTGGCGCTCGAACAGTCGGTCGAAGATCAATTCGCCCGGTATGAAGTCTACTTTCCCGGCGGAGGGGGGGAGGTGTGGGCGACACCGAAACAAGCATAGCTGATTCCGCGAAGACCACGGAAGCGTCAGACCGCCGCTTCCGGCACCAGCGCGCGTGTCGGCCCGAACAATTGCTCGAACGCCTGGCGCAGCGCGATGTCGACATCGGCCATGGCCACGAGCTGGCCGAGATCGACCAGCGAGGTGACGCCATAGCGGGGATCGGCGACGCCGCAAGGGATGATGCCGGCGAAATGCGACAGCTCCGGCTCGACGTTGATCGCAATGCCATGGAATGACACCCAGCGTCTCAGCCGGACGCCGATCGCCGCGATCTTGTCCTCATGCTCTGGCCCCTTGTCCGGCCGCCTGACCCAGACCCCGACCCGGTCCTCGCGCCGCTCGCCGCGCACGTTGAAGGCCGCCAGCGTGCGTAGAATCAACTCCTCCAGGCTCGCCACATAGGCCCGGACGTCCGGCCGGCGGCGCTTGAGGTCAAGCATGACATAGGCCACCCGCTGGCCGGGGCCGTGATAGGTGAGCTGGCCGCCGCGTCCGGTCGCAAATGTCGGGAATCGTGGATCGAGCAGGTCGGATTCTTTGCCCGAAGTGCCGGAGGTGTAGAGCGGGGGATGTTCGAGCAGCCAGACCAGCTCGGCAGCCTCGCCCGCGGCGATCGCCGCGACTCGGGCCTCCATGGCGGCTACCGCGTCCGGATAGGGCACCGGAGCGTGCGAAATAAGCCACGTGACGGGCTCGCCGCCGGCGGCGGAAAACGACGCCAAATCGAGCCCGTGACGCGGGTTTTGGCGGGGGTTTTCAGGCGAATTAACCATTGGCTAACCATAACGTGGTGATCATGACCGGAGCAAATGCCAAGTTCTTTGGTTCAAAGTCCTTTGGTTCACAGTCCCAAGTTGCGGCGGTCCTGACAGTGCCCACTCTCGATAAAGTCACCGTGGATCTCATGGTCGTCCTCGGGACGACCACCATGCCGATCCATCAGGTATTACGTCTTTCCCGCGGCGCCATCATCGAACTGGACGCAACCGAGGCCGACGAGGTCAAGGTTTTGGCCAATAATTTGCCGGTCGCCTCCGGCGTCGTGCTGGTCGATCGCAACCGGATCGCGGTCGAGGTCAAGCAGATGCTGCCGCGCACGCCGGGGACGCGGTAGCGCCCCGGGGACGAGGTAAAGGCCTGGGCACGGGCTGAAGCCAGATCCCAAGGGAAGGGGCA
This sequence comes from Bradyrhizobium sp. 137, assembly GCF_023074095.1. Classification (NCBI taxonomy): domain Bacteria; kingdom Pseudomonadati; phylum Pseudomonadota; class Alphaproteobacteria; order Hyphomicrobiales; family Nitrobacteraceae; genus Bradyrhizobium; species Bradyrhizobium sp. 137. The sequence continues at coordinate 5,960 of NZ_JADPKU010000019.1, read as the reverse complement.
TGAACTTTCCTGCCTTGTGGAATTCGGGGCCTTTGCAGGCTTGTATCCCCCTGATGGATTTGTTAGATCGGCGGCCGCTGATCCGGCCAGCCTAAGACCTCAGGCCGGCATCTCCTAGCGCTCGTGGCGGAACTGGTAGACGCGCTGCCTTGAGGTGGCAGTGGGTAACACCGTGGGGGTTCGAGTCCCTCCGAGCGCACCACACCCACATATTCGGAGCGTCCGGAGCGGTCGCTTCGTCTGCGGACGGCTGGTCGAATATTCATCCCCTTTGTCCGGTCCACGAATTCAGGCCGGACGCCCCACCAAAAGCGCCATTCACGCGGGTCCGCGAGCGAACCCGCTCGCATCAGGCCACGTTAGCGCAGAATTACCAGTCATTTGGTACGAAGGAACTAGTTCCGGGGGCGGGCGTTATCCAGGCAAATCCAAGCAAGTCGAATTCCGCAACCAGAGGGGAGCCAGGCCATGGGCCGAATGGCGAGCGATGATGCGCGCGAAAACGAACCTTGGACCGCGATTTTGTCTGCTCTCGAGAACGGCGCCATCGTGGTCGATAGGAAGGGAAACCTCGTTTGGGTCGATGAGAAGACCCGAAGTCGGCTGGATGGAAGTCTCAAGAGCCTTGAGCTGCCCCTTCGGAGGCCGGCAGGTCAAAGCATCGATTGCTTCGTTTCGGTTCGAACGCTGACGCTGTCGGATGCGCCGACCGCCATCTGCATCATTCAGGAAACGGAAGAGGCAAACCAGGACACGATGTCGGCGATCGAGTCGGTCCTGGCAGATACAACGTCTTTTGCCCGAACCATTATCGAGAAGCTGAAGGGTGTCCGTATCGCTCAACCGAATCCTTCTGTGGCGGATATCGAACTGCTCACCGATCGCGAGCGGGAGATTCTTGGACTGATCTGTCAGGGCAAGAGCGACCTGCACATGAGCGAGCAGCTGCACCTGTCCCAGAACACGATCCGCAACCACGTTGCATCGCTCTATCGCAAGATCGGCGTCAATCGGCGAAGCGCGGCAATCCTTTGGGCGCGTGAGCGCGGGATCACCAACGAGGCTTTGGCGGAGGCAAGACGGCGGCGACCGCGTGCGGATCGAGCGGAACGTTAGCCGCTACTAGTCGCCTAGTATTTCTCTCTCTCTTGCGCTCCGGGGAACCATGTTGTTCCTTCGGAGCGCAGGCTTGTTGAGCGACCGAAGACCGCCGGAGGGGCGAGCAGTGGCAGCTTTGGTTCGGCATTGGCCCGACGATCAAAAAAGTAAGGCTATGTCCGGTGGCTGCTCCGCTCGTGCTACGACTCTACATTGCGGGTAACTCGGCGAGCTCCCGCCGCGCCCAGCAGAATCTTGAGCGCCTTCGCGCCTCGGTGAGCAGCAAAGGCTGGGACGTCGAGATCATCGACGTGCTCACGCGTCCTGATCTCGCCGACCGCGCCGGCATCATTGCCACGCCGACCCTTTCGTACGAGGACGGCCCTCGCTCCCGTCGCATCGTCGGAGACCTCAGCGATACCAAACGCATCCTTGAATTCATGGGAATCGAAGGAGATCACGCATGACCGCCCAGGATAGCGGCCAAGACGGCGACCAGGAGACCGAGATCTCCAGCGTACTGGAGCGGGTCAGGACCGGCGTCGATGCGTTCGATGAATTGGTGATGGGTGGGCTCCCGCGCGCCCGAACGACGGTCGTCGGCGGCACGCCTGGAAGCGGCAAGACGGTGTTCGCCACCCAGTTTCTCGCGCACGGCATCGAGACGTTCAACGAGAACGGCGTGCTGGTCACGTTCGAGGAGCCGCCCGCCGATATCGAGGCCAATATGAGCGGGTTCGGCTGGGAACTGGCAAAGTGGCGGAAGGCCGGTCGCCTCGCGTTCGTCGACGCGAGCCCACCGAGCACGGACGAACTGGTCATCGGCGACTTCGACCTGGAGGGGCTGCTGTCCCGAATCATGCATGCAGCCAGGAGCGTCAACGCCAAGCGCGTGGTGCTGGACTCACTCACTCAGCTTTTCGATCATTTCATCAGCGATCCCAAGATACTGAGGCGCGAGCTGTTTCGCATCAGCACGGCCTTGAAGAAGGCGGGCCTGACCGTGCTGATGACGGCGGAGCGAAACAGCGAATATGGAGAGATCACGCGGCATCGGCTCGAGGAATTCGTCGCCGACAATGTCGTCATCCTGCGTAATCTCCTCTACCGAGAGAAGCGCCGGCGGACGATCGAGGTGCTCAAGATGCGAGGCAGCCATCACGCGGAGGGCGAGGCGCCATTCACGCTGTTGACAGGACGCGGGGTCGTCGCCATTCCGCTGTCGTCTCTCCGGCTCGAGCAACAGTCCAGCACCGTGCGGGTCACCAGCGGAAATTCTGCAATCGACGAGATGTGCGGCGGAGGCTTCTTCCGAGACAGCGTGACGCTCGTGAGCGGAGCCACAGGCACCGGAAAGACGCTGCTGGTCACGAATTTTCTCGCAGGCGGCGTCGAGGCCGGGGAAAGAGCCATTCTGTTCGGATACGAGGAGAGCAAGGGCCAGCTCTTCCGAAATGCCACGGGCTGGGGCGCCGATTTCGCGCGGATGGAGGCGGAAGGAAAATTGAAGATCGTTTGCCTGTACCCCGAAGCCCAGGGGCTGCCCGATCACCTGTTGACGATCCAGGCGCTGGTTGACGAATTCAAGCCCAACCGAATTGCCGTCGACAGCCTTTCGGCCCTGGAGCGAATTGCCCCCGAGACCGGCTTCCGCGAGTTCCTGATCAGCCTGACATCCTTCATCAAGAAGCGGGAGATCGCCGGTTTGTGCACGGCGACCAGCAAGTCTCTGGTGGGCGGCGAAAGCGCAAGCGAGCAGCACATTTCCACCATGACCGACTCCATAATTCTGCTGCGATACATCCAGGAGCAGGAGATCATGCATCGCGGGCTGATGGTGTTGAAGATGCGCGGCAGCGAGCATGCCAAGGAGATCCGGCGTTTCACGATAGACGGCGCCGGCATGCATTTGGGTGAGCCGTTCAGTCGGGCTCCGAACGTATTCAGGGAATGAGCTCGCCGACGCATTTCACATGGCCGCTTCAGGTGAATCATGAGCATAGCGGGTCCGTCCACAAAGCCGGCGATCGATCAGTCCGAGGTCCGGTTTCTGATCGAAAAGAATGCCGACGGCATCATTGTCGTCGATGAATCCGGCGTCGTGCTGTTTGCCAATCCGGCCTCGGAAACGATCTTTGGCCGCCCGATCGGATCGTTGATCGGATCACCCATCGGCATTCCCTTTGTCGTGGACGATATGACCGAGATCTCGGTTCATCAGCCGGGCGCACGCGTCATCGATGCGGAAATCCGCACGGTTGAGACGACTTGGGATGGCCGGCCTGCGCGCCTTGCGAGCATTCGCGACATTTCGAGCCGCAGAGCCACCGAGGAGCGTCTGCGCCATGCCGCCAAGATGGAGGCAGTGGGTCGGCTGACCGCCGGCATCGCACACGATTTCAACAATCTGCTAACGGTCGTGCTCGGAAATCTGGAAAGCGCCATGCGCGTGACTGCAGGAGCCGACAGCCGGATTGCCAATGCGCTCGAAAATGCCGCGCGGGGTGCCCGGCAGGCCGCGCAGCTGACGGCGAAGCTGCTGAGTTTTGCCCGCCAGAAGCCGCTGGAGGCCCGACTCGTCGATCTCAAGGAGCTGATCTCGAGCTTGTCCGATCTGCTGCAACGGACGCTCGGAGAGACGATCGTCGTCAGAACGACGGTCGCAGAGGATCTTTGGCCGGTCGAAGTGGATCCGACGGAGCTGGAATCGGCGATTCTGAACTTGGCCGTGAACGCGCGAGACGCGATGCCGGAGGGCGGAAGTATCGCAATTGAAGTGACGAATATCGATCGAAAGCTCGCCGATGAAACCCGCGAGGATGAAGGGCGGCTAGGCCCTCACGTCCTCATCGCCGTGACCGATTCAGGCTGTGGAATGACTCCTGACGTGCTCAGTCGCGTGTTCGAGCCTTTCTTCACGACAAAGCCGGATGGAAGAGGAACGGGGCTGGGCCTCAGTCAGGTCTACGGCTTTGTGAGGCAGAGTGGGGGCCACATCACGTTGTCAAGCAAGCCAAATGGCGGAACAAGGATCGAGATCCTGCTTCCGAAGGCGGCGGCGCAATCCGACGCTCTGCCGCCGCCGCAAGCCTCAAAGCAAGACAGCCCGTTTGTCCTCCACTCCCGAGAGGGCGAAACCATCCTTGTCGTTGAAGACAACGAGGATGTGCGGGCTTTCACGAGCAACAGCCTCCGCGAGTTCGGATATGTGGTGATCGAAGCGAGCGACGCGCATTCGGCGCTGAAGATACTCGAGCGCGGCGCAAGGGTCGACCTTCTGTTCACGGATCTTGGCCTTCCCGGCCAGCTCACCGGCAAGGACCTCGCCGAGTGTGCTCGTGCGCATCGCCCCGGGTTGAAGGTTCTCATCACCACCGGCTACGCCGGTGACGTCCTCATTCGCGAAGGCCGCCTCGAGGCCGGCACCAGACTGCTCAGCAAACCGTTCTCCTCGGCGGAGCTTGGTGGCAGGGTGCGCGAACTCTTGAACCAGGGAAACGCCCCCACGCGGCGCGTCCTTGTCGTCGAAGACGAATTCCTCTTGAGCCTGCTGCTCACGGACATGCTCTCGGAGAGGGGCTTCGTCACCGAGGCCGCGACAAGCTTCGAGGAGGCAGTCCTGAAGGCGAGAAGCACGCACCACGAGCTGGCGGCCGCCGTGGTCGATCTCGGGCTTCCCGACCGACCCGGAGATGGACTGGTTGAGGAGCTTCGGGCCCTGCGGTCAGACCTGCCCATCGTCCTGACAACTGGCTACGCCGATGACGAGATTCGGCAACGCTTCGCGCCTGCGGCGCGACTTGAAATTCTGACCAAGCCCTTCGACGTGGATCAGCTGATCGCCGCGCTTGAGCGAATGGAGGTTCACTCGTAGATGCTGAATGTGCAGCTGAACTCCGTGAGCAATTCCCTGTATTTCATGCCGGTTTTATGGGATTTCGTAATTGGAACCAGGCTTCCCTCGGGCCGTTAAAGGCCCATCTTGCCGGACGCTCCTGCACTTCGGCCGGCAATATTCGCAGCGAGGAGAGTGGCGATGGCAAGTGCGGCAGATCGTGATCCCCGACACCATACACAGAAGATGCAGAAGGCTCTCCGCGATATCCGGAGCCATTTGCGCGAGGACATCGAGAAGGTCGACGAACCGCAGTTGAAGGCGATGTTCGAAACGTCCGCCGAGGTTTTGGGCGGCCTCGAGAAGGCTTTCAAAGACTACGAACAAAAGAACGAGAAGGCATGGCGCTGATCACAGCACGGTGCGGCCCCATTCACGGCAGGGCTAGTCGTCCGTGAAGAACCTCCAAGCGGTTGATCAAGAATCAGTTTTCGGGGCGAGAAGGTCTTGGGGATTGCAAACTTTCGGGCTTTGACGGCCCAAAAGCTTGCAGTTTCATTTTTGAGGATTCCGTCGAATCACGAGTCGTGATTCCGTCGTCGCATCGGAGGGAGCGATGCGACCAAAGGAACGACGCGGGACGGGACAAACCGATCTTCTGCGCTCGCGGCTGGACGCGATCATCGATATGGGGCACCCGCTGGTGAAGCTGGCGGGGACAATCGACTGGTCGTTCCTGGAGCAGCGGTTCGGGGCGGTCTACGAGGACAAGCCGGGCCGGCCGCCATTGCCGACGCGGCTGATGGCGGGGCTGGCGATCCTCAAGCACACCTACGACCTCTCCGACGAGGTCCTGTGCGAGCGCTGGGTGGAGAACCCCTATTACCAGTTCTTCTGCGGCGAGGAGTTCTTCCAGCACCGATTGGTGTTCGATCGCTCTTCGCTGACGCGCTGGCGCCAGCGGATGGGCGAGGAGAAGCTGCAGGCTTTGCTGCAGGAGAGCCTTTCGGTTGCCACCAAGACCGAG
>NZ_JADPKU010000007.1:0-44990 GCF_023074095.1 Bradyrhizobium sp. 137 | reverse complement strand
GCGCTCAAGCATCGGCGGTCTGTACCGGGGCGGCCGCCACCCCCGCCCCGGTACAGACCGCCGATCCTTTTGGCCTCGAGACCGTGCTCGAGCCCAAGAAGGTCGTGATGGTCAAGGGCACTGCCAATTGGGATTCGGCCTTCGACACCCTGATCGACGCCTTCAAGGCGCTGAACACGCTCCTGGACAAGCAGGGCATCAAGCATGCCGGCAATTCGATGATCGTCTACACCTCCACCGACGACACCGGCTTCACCTTCCTCGGCGAGATCCCGGTCGAGCAGGATCCGAAGAACCTGCCCAAGGACATGAGCATCGGCAAATCGCCGGAGGGCAAGGCGCTGAAATTCGTCCATCGCGGCTCCTACGACAACATGGACAACACCTATGAGGCGATCACCAATCACCTCGACGACAAGAGGTTGGAAGCCAAGGATACCTTCATCGAGGAGTACCTCACCGATCCCCTGAAGACGGCCGAGGACAAGCTCGTGATCAACGTTTTCGTGCCGCTGAAGTGAGAATGATGAAAAAGCCTGCCGTCCTTTTTGCTCCACTCGCCGCCGTTTTCGCCACAACGCTGCTGGCGGCCCCCGCCCGCGCCGACGATTTTCCGTCAGCCATTTCGGCGAGCGGCGAAGCCACGATTTCCGCCGCCCCCGATCTCGCGCAGATCGACGCCGGGGTCGCCAACGATGCCAAAACGGCGAAGGAAGCCTCCGATGCCAACAACGCGGCGATGGGCAAGGTGCTGCTGGCGCTGAAGGGCGCCGGGATTGCCGAGAAGGATTATCAGACCTCGCGCCTGTCGCTCCAGCCGCAATACGGCCAGAACAAATCCACCGGCGCCTCGCCCGTGGTCGGCTTCCGCGCCTCCAACCGTGTCACCGTGAAAATTCGCGACGTGACCAAGGTCGCAGGCATCATCGACACGCTGGTCAGCGCCGGCGCCAACGACATCGGCAATATCTCCTTCGAGGTGACGCAGGCCTCAAAACTGCTGGATGATGCGCGCGAGCAGGCAGTCGCTGATGCCCGCCGCAAGGCGGAGATTTACGCCAAAGCCACCGGCGTCACGCTAGGGGCGCCGCTCAGCGTCACCGAGGGCGGCGGCCCGGTACCGCTGTTCAAAGGCCGCGTCGCTGCGGCTCCGATGGCTGCACCCGCAGCCGTCGCGCCCGGCGAGGAGACTCTGTCGGTGACGGTGAATGTGAGCTGGGCGATCAAGCCGAAAGAGCAATGACTCTGGTGTCCCGGATGCACTGCGTCCGGGACACGCGCAGTTTGCCGGCACGCTAAATCTCCACCACCTGCCCCGGCAGCATCGCGACGAACCGCTCTTGCGGAATCTTCGCGGCATCCAGCGCTTCGACCAGCGCCTTTGCCGGCGCATCGATTGCCTCATCCGTCAGCTGGAACGTGCCGTGATGATGCCCGAGCGCTTCCTGCGCGCCGCAATCCGCGAGCGCCTTCACGGCATCTTCCGGATTCATGTGCTGGTCACGCATGAACCAGCGCGGCTCGTAGGCACCGATGGGAAGGATCGCGAGCCGCAGCGGCCCGTGCTTCTCCGCGACGCGGCGGAAATGCCTGCCCTCGCCATAGCCGGAATCGCAGACGACGTAGATCTTGCCGGCCGGCGTCTCCAGCACGAAGCTCGCCCATAGCGCCTTGTTGCGATCGAACACACCGCGCGCGGTCCAGTGCCGGGTCGGAACCAGATGCACGGCGATGCCGCCACCGAGCTCGACGCGGTCGTGCCAGTCGAACGCCTCCGCCTTGACCGTGGGATCCCAGCTTCGAATCGTCACGTCGTTGCCGAGCGGGGTGACGACGCGCGGCGCAAAATTCTTGGCGAGCCGCGATAGCGTCGAGATGTCCAGGTGATCGTAGTGGCCGTGCGAGACCAGCACGACGTCGATCTTCGGCAAATGTTCGAAGGCAATGCCGGGATCGTTGTGCCGCTTCGGCCCGGCCCAGGCGACCGGCGAGACCCGCATCGACCAGACGGGATCGACCAGGATGTTGAGGCCGCCGGTCTGGATCAGCCAGCTGGCGTGGCCGACGAAGGAGAGCCGCACCTTGTCGCCGTCGACCCGCGCCGGCGGGGTGTCGGCATGGGGGCTCGGGGCCCAATCCGGCCATTCTGCGCGCTGCCGCTTGCCGCCGAATTGCCAGCGCAGCACCTCTCGAAGCGATTTCGGCGGCGCGCCGTCGGGATCGAAGAAGTGCAGACCGTTGAAATGGTCGGAGGCCGGACCGTCATAGGTTTTCATGCGAGACATCCAAAGGGACGGAATAGCGACGAGCGCGCCGGCCCCGGCTAGCAGTCCGAACAGGCGGCGGCGGGTGATCGGCACGGCGGCTCAGGGATGATAGTGGAGATCAGTCATCGCCATCTATATGGGCGAAGCCCAGGGAAATGGAACCGGCGGCAAAAGGGCCCTAAATTTCAGGACCTTGTCCTGGCAAAGGCGCCGCGGCACCCTAACTTTCCTTGACTTTTGGGCGTGAGCGGCGTTTAACCCCGCCACTTTCTCGGAAAGGCTTTCTTTTCGACCCGCCGACTGGCCCTGGAGGCCGGAGGTCAACGCCCGACAGCGCTGTGCGCCCTCGGGCGCAAAGGTGTTTGGAACTACGTCTTGGGGCAATGCGCCAAGGCACATTCAGGGTCATCCCCCGCGAAGGCGGGGGATCCAGTATTCCAGAGACGTCTCGGCTAAAGCCGAGAAGCCGCGGCGTACTGGATGCCCCGCCTGCGCGGGGCATGACAGCGGAGAGTAACGGCGCGCCCCTCATCGGGGGGACAGCAACAGGATAACGGCATTGTTCGACAATCTGTCGGAACGGCTTGGCGGCATCCTCGATCGTCTGACGGGGCGCGGGGCGCTGACCGAAAAGGACGTCGACGCCGCGATGCGCGAGGTGCGCCGCGCGCTGCTGGAGGCTGATGTCGCGTTGGAGGTGGTGCGCAGCTTCACCGAACGCGTCCGCGAGCAGGCGATCGGCGCTACCGTCGTCAAGTCGGTCACACCAGGCCAGATGGTGGTCAAGATCGTCCATGACGAGCTGATCAACACGCTCGGCGCCGAAAGCCAGACCATCGACGTCAATTCCGTGCCGCCGGTGCCGATCATGATGGTCGGCCTGCAAGGCTCCGGTAAGACCACCACCACCGCCAAGCTCGCCCGCCGCCTGGTCCAGCGCGACAAGCGCAAGGTGCTGATGGCTTCGCTCGACGTCTATCGCCCGGCGGCGATGGAGCAACTGGCCGTGCTCGGCCGCGATCTCGACATTCCAACGCTCCCCATCGTCGCAGGCCAGCAGCCGCCGCAGATTGCCAAGCGCGCGCTGGAGGCCGGCAAGCTCGGCGGCTACGACATCGTGCTGCTCGATACCGCCGGCCGCACCACGCTCGACGAAGAGATGATGGCGGAGGCGGCCGCGATCAAAGCCGCGGCCAATCCGCATGAAGTTCTGCTGGTCGCCGACAGCCTAACCGGCCAGGACGCCGTGAATCTCGCGCGCTCGTTCGATCAGCGCGTCGGCCTCACCGGCATCGTGCTGACCCGCGTCGACGGCGACGGCCGCGGCGGCGCCGCGCTGTCGATGCGCGCGGTCACCGGCAAGCCGATCAAGCTGATCGGCACCGGCGAAAAGACCGATGCGCTGGAGGATTTCCATCCTGATCGTATCGCCGGCCGCATCCTCGGCATGGGCGACGTCGTCTCGCTGGTCGAGCGCGCCGCCGCCAACATCGACGCCGAGAAGGCCGCGCGCACCGCCGAGCGCATGCGCAAGGGTCAGTTCGACCTCAACGACATGCGCGAGCAGCTGTTGCAGATGTCCAACATGGGCGGCATCAGCGGGCTGATGGGCATGATGCCCGGCATCTCCAAGATGAAGAACCAGATCGCGGCCGCCGGCATCGACGACAAGATCCTGAAGCGCCAGGTCGCGATCATCGATTCCATGACGCGCGAGGAGCGCCGTCACCCCGACTTGCTGAAAGCGAGCCGCAAGAAGCGCATCGCTGCAGGGAGTGGCCAGAGCGTCGAGCACGTCAACAAGCTCCTGAAGATGCACCGGAACATGGCCGACGTGATGAAGGCCATGGGCTCGGGCAAGCGCGGCCCGCTCGCCGGCATCGCGCAGGCCATGGGCTTTGGCGGCGGCATGAAGATGCCGTCTCCGGAAGAGATGAAGGCTCTTCAGGAGAAGATGCAGAGCGGCGGCGGACAGGGCCTGCCGAGCCTGCCGAAGGATTTGCCGGCTGGTCTTCGCACCGGCCTGCCCAACGTTCCCGGACTGACTGGGCTCAGCGGCAAGCCGATGCTGCCGGGCCTCGGCGGTTTCCCGGGCAAGAAGAAATGAGGAATTCGTCGCACGGGATCGCAAGCGTCCCGCGCAACGCGGAATACCAATCAACCCAACAGACTGTACTTTGAAGGAGAACTTGATGTCCGTCGTTATCCGCCTCGCCCGTGCAGGCACCAAGAAGCGTCCCGTCTATCACGTCGTCGTCGCCGATTCGCGCTTTCCGCGCGATGGCCGCTTCATCGAGCGTCTCGGTTATTTCAACCCGCTGCTGCCGAAGGATAACGAAGCCCGCCTCAAGCTCGACATGGAGAAGGTGAAGGCCTGGGTCGCCAAGGGCGCGCAGCCGTCGGACCGCGTGTCTCGCTTCCTCGACGCCGCCGGCGTCAAGAAGCGCGAAGCGCGCAATAACCCGCAGAAGGCCGTGCCGCGCAAGGAGCGCAAGGCGCAGGCCGAAGCCGCCGCGAAGGGTTAAGGCCAGACCATGCCGGCGCTGGTCTGCGTCGCGCGGATCGGCGCCGCGCACGGGGTGCGCGGTGCGGTCAAATTGTGGACCTTCACCGAAGATCCCTTTGCCATCAGGCGCTACGGTCCGCTGCTATCCAAGGACGGCAAGCGCCAGTTCGAGGTCGCAACGGCGCGCGAGGCCAAAGATCATCTGGTCGCGACCTTCGCGGGGGTCACGACCCGCGATGAGGCCGAACGGCTCAACGGCGTCGAGCTCTACGTCCCGCGCGACAAGCTGCCCGCGACCGACGCGGACGAATATTACCACACCGACCTGATCGGGCTCGCCGCCGTCACCACGGACGGCGACGCTCTCGGCCGCGTGCTCGCGATCCATAATTTCGGCGCCGGCGACATCATCGAGATCGCTCCGCTCAAGGGCACGACGCTGCTGCTGCCGTTCTCCAACGCGGTGGTGCCTGAGGTCGACATTGCCGGCGGGCGTGTGGTCATCGCCCTGCCGCAGGAGATTGAGGGCGAGGACCCTACCGCTAGTCGTCCCGGCGAAGGTAATTGAGATGCAATGACCACCCCCTCACCCTGGCGCGCGACGGTGCTGACGCTGTTTCCGGACATGTTTCCCGGGCCGCTCGGCGTGAGCCTGGCCGGCCGGGCGCTGGCGGGCGGGCTTTGGCAACTCGAGGCGCGGGACATCCGGGCCTCCGCCACCGACCGCCACCGCAGCGTCGACGACACCCCGGCCGGCGGCGGGCCGGGCATGGTGCTGCGGGCGGATGTCCTGGCCGCCGCCATCGATGCCGCTGAAATCAGCCCGGATCGGCCCCGTCTGCTGATGAGCCCGCGCGGTCGGCCATTGACCCAGGCCCGCGTTGTGGAACTGGCCAGGGGTCCCGGCCCCCTCATCGTCTGCGGACGGTTCGAGGGGGTGGACCAGCGGGTGATCGACGGGAGATGCCTGGAGGAGGTCTCGATCGGCGATTACGTGCTGTCCGGGGGCGAAATCGCCGCGTTGGCCGTGATCGACGCCTGCGTCCGGCTGCTGCCGGGGGTGATGGGCAAGGAGACATCGGGAACCGAGGAAAGTTTTTCGGACGGCCTGCTCGAATACCCGCAATACACCCGCCCGCAGCTGTTCGAGGGGGCTCCGATCCCGGAGATCCTGACCTCCGGCGACCACGCCAAGGTCGCGGCTTGGCGGCGGGCGCAATCCGAGGCGTTGACGGCGGCCCGGCGGCCGGATTTGTGGGCCCAGATCCCGAGCAAGGCCCCGAATCGGGCCGGGCGCCAAAAAACGCCAAAAAACAAGACAGACGGGTGACAAACGCTCCGGCTTGCCTTATAGGAGCGGCCACATCCGCAATGGCTGGATAGACGAATTTCGCGCAGCCCCCGTTGAAAAGGCTGGGCGCGCCGATGGAGATTTACCCATGAACCTGATCAAGCAGCTCGAACAAGAGCAATTCGACAAGCTGTCCGCCGGCAAGGACATCCCGGAATTCGGCCCCGGCGACACCGTGATCGTCAACGTGAAGGTCGTGGAAGGCGACCGCACCCGCGTGCAGGCCTATGAAGGCGTCTGCATCGGCCGTTCCGGCGGTGGCCTCAACGAGAGCTTCACCGTGCGCAAGATCTCCTATGGCGAGGGCGTGGAGCGTGTGTTCCCGGTGATGTCGCCGATGATCGACTCGATCAAGGTGGTGCGCCGCGGCAAGGTGCGCCGCGCCAAGCTCTATTACCTCCGCAACCTTCGCGGCAAGTCGGCCCGCATCGCCGAGAAGCAGGACCGCGCGGCTGCCGTCGGCGAGTAAGCTTCGCCACCAGGCAAGTTTCGAAAAGCGCGGGGCTCGGCTCCGCGCTTTTTTGTTTCCCCGCGCTGTCATTGCGGGGAGTCCTTGCGACGAAGCAATCCAGACTGTCTCCGCGGACGCATTTCTGGATTGCTTCGCTGCGCTCGCAATGACGACGCCGCTAAGCTCTCGCGCTTTAACTTCCGCGTGCTATATATCTCTAGAATGTTTCCAGATCTGACCAGCCTCGCCCCCGTCAAGCGCATCGTCATCGACGATCGCTCGCGGCTGCCTGGCCGGTTCTTCGGACGCTTCGCGACCTCGGCAACCTCAGAGCTTACGCGCGCAGCTTAAACGCTGCGCCGACGATTTTGTTGCCCGCGCGCCAAGTGCGCCTATCCGCTTACACAGCATTCCTTCGGAGCTGACGCTCATGTCCAAGCCGACCACATTGTACGACAAGATCTGGAACGACCATCTGGTGCACGAAGCCGAGGACGGCACCTGCCTGCTCTATATCGATCGCCACCTGGTGCACGAGGTGACCTCGCCGCAGGCGTTCGAAGGCCTGCGGGCCACGGGTCGCAAGGTGCACGCGCCCGAGAAGACGCTCGCCGTCGTCGACCACAACGTGCCGACCACCGACCGCACCAAGCCGAATCCGGACCCGGAAAGCATCGAGCAGATCAAGGCGCTGGCCGAGAACGCCAAGGAATTCGGCATCGAATATTACAACGAGTTCGATAAGCGCCAGGGCATCGTTCACGTCATCGGCCCCGAGCAGGGCTTTACGCTGCCCGGCACCACCATCGTCTGCGGCGACAGCCACACCTCGACGCACGGCGCGTTCGGCGCGCTCGCGCATGGCATCGGCACGAGCGAGGTCGAGCACGTGCTGGCGACGCAGACGCTGATCCAGAAAAAAGCGAAGAACATGCGCGTCACCGTCGATGGCAAATTGCCTGACGGCGTGACGGGCAAGGACATCATCCTGGCCATCATCGGCGAGATCGGCACCGCCGGCGGCACCGGCTACGTGCTGGAATATGCGGGCGAAGCGATCCGCGCGCTCAGCATGGAAGGCCGCATGACGGTCTGCAACATGTCGATTGAAGGCGGCGCCCGCGCCGGTCTCGTCGCACCCGACCAGAAGGCCTACGACTTCCTGCGCGACCGGCCGAAGGCGCCGAAGGGCGCGGCTTGGGACGCAGCGATGCGCTATTGGGAGACACTGCGTTCCGACGAAGGCGCGCATTTCGACCACGAGCTGCGGCTCGACGCCGCAAAGCTGCCGCCGATCGTGACCTGGGGCACTAGCCCGGAGGACGTCATCTCGGTGACCGGCATCGTGCCCGACCCCGACAAGATCGAGGACGAGGCCAAGCGCATCTCCAAGCATCGTGCGCTCAAGTATATGGGCCTGACGGCGGGAACGAAGATCACCGACATCAAGCTCGACCGCGTCTTCATCGGCTCCTGCACCAATGGCCGCATCGAGGATTTGCGCGCCGCCGCCAAGATCGCGGAAGGCAAGCAGGTCTCTGGCCACGTCAATGCGATGGTGGTGCCGGGCTCGGGCATCGTGAAGGAGCAGGCCGAAGCTGAAGGTCTCGACAATATCTTCATCAAGGCCGGCTTCGAGTGGCGCGAGCCGGGCTGCTCGATGTGCCTCGCCATGAACCCGGACAAGCTGAAGCCGGAAGAGCGCTGCGCCTCGACCTCGAACCGCAACTTCGAAGGCCGTCAGGGCTTCAAGGGCCGCACCCATCTGGTGTCGCCGGCGATGGCGGCAGCGGCGGCGATCGCGGGTCACTTCGTCGACGTCAGGGACTGGCGCTGAGCTGCTCCCTGCAATTATAGCGATCGCGGCAAGCTGCCCTTAATCGGCAGCGCCGACATTGCGTCCTCGCGGATTTCGCGAGGACGCAAGCCATGGCCGACAAGCCGGAATATGTCGATTTGATCAGCGAGGCCACGCGCCAGCACCGCCGGCGCGCAACGCCGCTGCGCATTGTTGCCAAGCCCGAGGTCCAGGAAACCTCGAAGCTCAGCCGCTGGCCGCCGGCGATGTTCAGGCAATGGAAGCTTGAGAATTTGCGGCGGTGGAAATCCGCGTCGTGGAAGCTGAAGGATTGGCTGTAGGCCACGCTGTCATTCCGGGGTGGCGCGGAAGCGCCAGACCGGAATCTCGAGATTCCGGGTTCGATGCTTCGCATCGCCCCGGAATGACGGTGCTAACTCACATCACCAATACCGGTACGGATAGTGCCAGCGGGGCCAGCGGCAGACGCGGCGCGGGCCGTAATAGGTCCAGATGATCCGGCAGCGGCGCGGATAGTGGTAGTAGGGATAATAGCCGCCGTAATAATAGCGCCGGTGGAAGTGACGGTAGCCGTAATAGGGGCGGTGATAGCCCCAGTGACGGTGATAGCCGCCATAGCCACCGTAGCGAACGCCGCCATAGCGATAGCCGCCGATATGGCTGTGAAAGGCCGGCGCGGCGCGGAAGCCGCCGATATGGCCGCCACGAAATCCACCGCCGCGGAAGCCGCCGATATGTCCTCCGCCGCCATGGAAGCCGCCACCGCGGAAACCTCCGCCGTGAAAGCCGCCACCATGTCCGCCGTGCCCGCCGCCGTGGCGAACCTGCATGACGAGATCGTCGGCTGCAGCCTTCGTCGCGGGCGACGTGGCCGGATTGATCAACGTGAGTGCTTCAGCGCGACGCGCGGTGCCGGCCGACAGCATCAGCGCCGTGGCGGCCGCGATCCCGAGCAAGCGCATCGGGCTTGCCTTGAGACCTGATGTCCTCAGCATGGAATCCTCCCTAAATCTGGACAGCGCAGTTGCGGCGCGACGTCTTGGCCGCGCCAAACGCTGTTCAATTGCGGTCGCTCCCTGGATTAGACTGAGGAGACCGATGTGAACGCCCCATGAATGAACGACGCTGGGCTTCGCGATGCGACGCAGTGCCGCGACGGAAGGAGTTTTGGAAATGACTGTCTACGCGATTGCGCAATTGAAGATGACAGACCGCGCGGCCTATGACCGTTATCAGGAGCGCTTCTTCGACGTGTTCAAGAAGTATGGCGGAAAGCTGCTCGCCGCGGACGAACATCCGCGCGTGCTCGATGGCGCATGGCTGCATGACAAGATTGTCATGATGTCATTCCCGGATGAGGCTGCGTTCCTCGCCTTCTCGAACGCACCCGACTACGAGGAAATCTCGCGCGACCGCAAAGCGGGTGCGCAGGCGACGATACTTCTGGTCAAGGGATTTGCGCCAGACCGCTAACGCGTCACCACCACGGCCCGTAGCCGAACACGAAGGGAGCAGGCACCGCGTAGGGATAGGGACGGTAGTGGACCGGCCGCGCGTAATAGCGTGGATCATGGTGCGCAGCCGGCCGCACCATGTCATGGGTTCGCGCGTGTCGTCGCACATCGAAAACGGCGATCCCGGCCGCGGCCTCCGGCACCCTTCGCGCAGTGGAAGCGCGCGGCAGACCGGCGGCAAGCCCGACGGCAACGGCTAATGCAATCCATCTCGCCATGACGACCCCCACGAGGCCACCGCGCCGTTCGTTGGCGCGGGCAGTGAACCTGGCATCAGCCCCGGCGCCAGTAACAGCTCACACGCGGCACGATCACCGTGCCGCTCGGGCGGTACTCCTGCACATAGGTGGCGTTGCACACGCGGACTGCGTCGGGGCCCGGATTGTAGCGCGGATAGACACCGTCCGGGCTGTAATAGGGCGTGACGCGCAGGCGTGCCGGGGCCCGCTTGCGCGGCGGGGGAACGTCGTCCGGCGAGGCGGCCTGGGCGAGACGGATCTCGGGGGCGGTCTGCGCCTCGGCGCCAACGCAAAACTGCGAAAACAACCCCATGCACAGTAGCGTCAGCGCTGTTTTCGCTCGCATTTTTCCGCCCACCTGAAACGTCCCATTCGAGGTCCCACGCTCCCCGTTTTGGCGGCGCTCGTCAACCTCGCCGGGCTTATAAAGCCAGATGCATCGCCGCGGAACCCGCGGTAAGAGAACCCCATGTGGACGGAATTGAAAGCGCCCTCACTGGCCGAGATGGAAGCGACGGCGCACGACATCTTCGAGCGCCTGCCGGCGGAGTTTCGCAAGCTCTGCGAGGGCGTCATCATCCGCGTCGACGACTTCCCGACCGATGAGGTGCTGGACGAGATGCAATGCGAGAGCGAGTTCGACCTGCTCGGCCTGTTCCAGGGCATCGGCCTGCCGCAGCAGAGTTTCGGCGACGTGGCGCGGCTGCCCAACATGGTCTGGCTCTACCGTCGGCCGATCCTGGACTATTGGGCCGAGCACGACGAGACCCTCGGCCACATCGTCCGCCACGTCCTGATCCACGAGATCGGCCACCATTTCGGTCTGTCGGACGACGATATGGCCGCGATTGAGGCGAAGGCGGATTGAGGGCCGCACAAAGCCGGTGCGCTCCCTCTCCTGCTTGCGGGGGAGGGCTGGGAGAGGGTGTCTCCACAGCGGGAAAGTCCCCTAGAGGAGAGAGCCCCCACCCGCCGCGCTACGCGCGTCGACCTCCCCCGCAAGCGGGAGAGGTGCAATCCCGATGCCGCACCAGTCCAGCCTCAAACCCGCCAGCAGACGAGATCTGCCGAATTCGGCCTAGGATTTCCAGCCCGATCGCGATAAACACCTGTCCCCTAGACCCATCCGGGAAGCGCAACCATGGACAAGTTCACCACGCTGGAAGGCGTCGCGGCGCCGCTGAAGATCATCAATGTCGACACCGACATGATCATTCCGAAGCAGTACCTCAAGACCATCAAGCGCACCGGCCTTGGCAAGGGGCTCTTCTCCGAGCAGCGCTACAAGGACGACGGCAGCGAGAATCCCGATTTCGTGCTGAACCAGCCGGCCTATCGCAACGCCAAGGTGCTGGTGGCCGGCGACAATTTCGGCTGCGGGTCGAGCCGCGAGCACGCGCCCTGGGCGCTGCTCGACTTCGGCATCCGCTGCGTGATCTCGACCTCGTTCGGCGACATCTTCTACAACAACTGCTTCAAGAACGGCATTCTGCCGATCCGCGTCTCGCAGGAAGACCTCGACAAGCTGTTCGACGACGCTGAGCGCGGCGCCAACGCGACGCTGACGATCGACCTGCCCAACCAGGAAATCCGCGGTCCCGACGGCGGCAAGGTCAAATTCGAGATCGATCCGTTCCGCAAGCACTGCCTGATCAACGGCCTCGACGACATCGGCCTGACGATGGAAAAGAAGGACTCGATCGACAGCTATGAGGAGAAGCTCAAGCGCGAACGCGCCTGGGCCTGAGATCGCTTTTCTGGTTCGAGCCCCGGTGCTGACCGCGCCGGGGCTTTTTCTTTGCTCTGACTATCCTTATAGCTCGCGCATGCTGCCCGACATCGTCACCTTCTGGCATGGTCCGATGGACGCCCTGCGCCAGACCTGTCTGCGCTCGCAGCTGGCTGCCGGCCACAAGATCACGGTCTATAGCTTCGACACCATTCCGGGCCTGCCTGCAGGCATCGCGAATGCGGATGCCGAAGCGATCCTGCCGCACGCCTTCTCCGAACGATTGCGGCCGCCGCAGCCGGACGGCAGCTGGCGCGACTGGACCACGCTGCAGTTCAGCGACTTCTTCCGCATGAAGCTGATGGCGAAGGGCCTCGGCCTCTGGCTCGATGCCGACGTGCTGCTGCTGAAGCCCGTCGAGATCGATCCGGCAAAACCCTATTTCGCCTGGGAGCGGCCGCGCCAACTCGGCAATTCCGTGATCTACCTGCCGGCCGGGCACGGCATCGTCGCGGCGTTCGAGGAGCTGATGGAGCAGGAGGAGCTGACGCCGAACTGGCTGTCCGTGCGCCACCGCGTCACCTTCGCGATGCGCCGCCTCCGCGGCGGCTCGAACCGTCTCTCGGACATTCGCGTGGCGATCTACGGACCGGCGGCACTGACCGCGCTCGCGCGTCGCACCGGCGAGCTCGCTTACGCGCTGCCCAAGCAATCGTTCTACGCCGTGCATGCCGAGCCAAAACTGTTCTTCGATCCATCGAGCTATCTCGGCCTCGTCACCAATCCCGAGATCATCGGCCTGCACATCTCGCCCAAGGGCCGTGGCGGCGAAAAGCCGATTCCGGGCAGCCTGTATGCCTGGGCGGCGGAGCGGTTCGGATAGCGGCCGCGTAGAAAGTGCGCTCCAAAGGCGGCTCTCCCGCAAGCAAGTCCGCGTTGGGCACTGAGATTGCTCTTCGTTTGAAGATCATTTAGCAGCCACGAAATAGAAGTCCTGTCGGCCGGAGATCGAGCCGTAACTGAAGGGTTTTTGCCGACGACCGGTCGCTTCCATGACATCGTCGCGAACGAAATCGAAGAGCCTGCGGACTTCGAGGCCCGGCGTTGGAACATTCTTGACGAAGGCAGCCGCGAACGGACTATTGATCCCGTCACCGTCGAGTGCGGTCTCGCCATCCTTGGCGGCGTAGACCACCAGCGTTCCCGCCTCTGGCTCGATCGGGGCCAAACCTCGCGATACCGAACGCGACGCCACCGTCATCGTCCGCTTCATCTGGTTTGCGAATGGGTTGTCGCGGCAGGCATCGAGAATGACGAGGCGCAGCTTTTTGGCGCGCTCCGCCGCATTGAGAACCTGATCAACCGGAACGGCTTCAAATCCGATTTCGCGATCCGCGGCAATCTTGGCATCCGTCGGAATGAGATAGTTGACGCCGCCGACTTCCATGCCGTGCCCGGCATAATACACGACGGCCCAATCCGCCGTTTCCGCACGTGCTGCGAATTCGCGCAGGGCATTCACCAGCGCATCCTTGCGGAGATTGGTCAGCAGAGTAACTGCTTCGAACCCAGTGAGCTTCAGCACGTCGGCGACGAGGCTTGCATCCCGCACGGGGTTCGCTAGCGCGGCGACGTTTTCATAAGCCGAATTGCCGATCACGAGAGCGATGCGGCGATCGCCGTTCGCAGCCCCGGACGCCACGACAGCCGGCGCGACACTGGGTTTCTCGACCAATATCGTTGCTGGCCGCGGCGAAGGCAGGACAGCAAGCCGCTCGCGGGCCTTGTCCTGGGCCCATCTTGTGGCGCCATGGGCCAATCCGAGCGTGGCATTGAAGTCGGCCCTTGCTTTGGCGAAATCTCCGCGCTTCTCGTAGGCCAATCCGCGATTGACATACGCGTTCGCGTATGTGGGATCCACGCGTATCGCTCCTGTGTAATCTGCAATGGCGCGGTCCGCGTCCCCCTTGCTGCCGTATGCATTCCCGCGGTTGAAATAGGCGTTTGCATTGGTGGGCTGCAGGCGAACCGCTTCGCTATAGTCAGCAATTGCGCGGTCGGTGTTGCCTTTGTTGCTGTAGGCATTGCCTCGATTGTAGTACGCGTTCGCATAGGCCGGATCGAGCCGGATTGTCGCCGTGTAGTCCGCGATCGCACGCTCCGTGTCGCCTTTGATGCTATAAGCGTTGCCGCGATTGTAGTACGCGTGCGCATGCGTCGGATCGAGACGGAGCGTTGCCGTGTAGTCCGCTATGGCACGATCATTGTTGCCATTAGCGCTGTAAGCGTTGCCCCGGTTGTAGTAGGCGTTCGCATCCTTGGGATCTCGCCGGATCGCCTCCGAGGCGGCTGCAATGGCAGCGCTCGTGTCGCCCTTGACGCGATCGACAGCCGCTGCCGGGCCAGCGAGGGCAAGAATGACAAAGCAGTAAAATAATTTGCGGAGCATAAGAACCCCACTCGCCATATCGAAAGGATGGAAGCCATATTTAAACGGCGCAAATTTAATGGGGCAACCAGCCGGACTGTGTGACCTAAATCACAGGAATATCGGCTTCGCGGCGGCTGTCGCCAGTTGGTGCTGAGGATAGATGCCCGTGCACTCGAGCGCTTGCTGAGGAGCATCATGCCCGGTTGCGAACATGCCGGCGCACCGGCGAGAGGTCCAGAGATATCGTGCTTGGATAGGATATGGGCGAGCAGCTCAGGCTTGTGATCCAGGCACGCCGCCGGGAATCGACCAACGTTCCGTCGAGATCGAGGAGGACGCAGCGGGCTGCGCCCATGGCTCAGCCCTTCCCCATCGCCGCGATTGCGTCTGCGATCTCGATCGTTCGCCGCGCCATGTCCGCGTGCAGGCGCTCCACCATCGCGCCGTCGAGCCGGATCGCGCCGCGCGAGACGTTCTCCGGCAATTCGAACGCCGCGATGATTTTTCGCGCCCGCGCGACTTCCTCTTCGGGCGGGGTGAAGATCGCGTTGCAGGCATCGATCTGCGAGGGATGGATCAGCGTCTTGCCGTCGAAGCCGAGATCGCGACCTTGCGCGCATTCGGTGGCAAAGCCGTCGGCATTGGCGATGTCGCTATAGGGGCCGTCGAGGATTTCGAGGCCGTGGGCGCGCGTCGCCAGGATACAATGGGTGATCATCGGGATCATCGCGGCACGGCCCGGCAGCATCCTGATGCGGGTCTCGCGCGAAATGTCGTTCGGGCCGAACACGAAGCCTGCGAGGCGGCTCGACGGATCGCGGCCGGCGGCGGCCAGTTCCTCGGCATGGAGCACGGCGCGCGCGGTCTCGATCATGGCCCAGACCTTCACGGTCGACGCAGCGCCAAGCTCGGCCAGCTTCCGGCCGATCGTATCGAGATCTTCGATGCTTGAAACTTTTGGAACCAGGATGCCGTCCGGGGACGCCTTAGCAGCCATCGCGACGTCACCGGCCCACCAGGGCGTGTCGAGGCCGTTGGTCCGGATCAGGACCTCGCGTTTGCCAAAACCCTTGGCGGCGATCGCGGCGGCGATGCCGTCGCGCGCCACCGCCTTGGCCTCGGGGGCGACGGAATCCTCGAGGTCGAGGATGAGGCCGTCGGCGGGAAGATTGCGCGCCTTTTCCAGCGCGCGGGGGTTGGAGCCGGGCATGAACAGATGGCTGCGGCGCGGGCGGGTCATGCGAGCGTTCCTTCCTCGTCAGTCCTCTGACCGAAGCCGATAGCATCTGGCCTGCCTATTCGAAAGGCTTGTTCGCCCCTGCGGTCTATGATTAGGCATAGGCATGACGACATTCCCGAAGCATTTGCTGGAAGGCTACAAGGCCTTCGCCACCCAGCGGCTGCCGACCGAGCAGAACCGCTATCACGAACTCTCTGTCAAAGGACAGTCGCCCGAGACGATGGTGATCGGCTGCTGCGACTCGCGGGTCTCCCCCGAGGTGATCTTCGATGCCGGGCCGGGCGAACTCTTCGTCGTCCGCAACATCGCCAACCTGGTGCCGACCTATCAGCCTGACGAGAACGCACACGGCGTCTCGGCGGCGCTGGAATTTGCGGTGACGGTGCTGAAGGTGAAGCACATCGTGGTGCTCGGCCACGCCCAATGCGGCGGCATCCGTGCCTTCATCGACAAGAGCGAGCCGCTGACGCCGGGCGACTTCATCGGCAAATGGATGCAGATGTTCATCAAGCCGGGCGAGGTGGTCGAGCAGCGCGAGCACGAGACCATGGCGCAGTTCGTCGAGCGCATCGAGAAGGCCGCGGTGTTCCGCAGCCTGGAAAACCTGATGACCTTCCCGTTCGTGCGCAAGGCGGTGGAGAGCGGCCAGATGCAGACCCACGGCGCCTATTTCGGCGTGGCCGAGGGCACGCTGTTCGTGCTGGACAAGGCCGCGAAGGAATTCAGGAGCGCGCAAAGCGTGGCGTAGGCTACCACTCTTGTACGGTGGGCAAAGCGGAGCGTGCCCACCACTTCTGTCGCAATCTGGAGAGATGGTGGGCACGGCGCTTCGCGCCTTTGCCCCACCCTACGGCAGCTCGACTTTACGCCGCCTTCTTCTTCGCACTGATCAGCTTGCGGTTGATCAGGACTTCCGCGATCTGGATCGCGTTCAGCGCGGCGCCCTTGCGCAAATTGTCGGACACGCACCACAGCACGAGGCCGTTCTCCACCGTCGCGTCCTCGCGGATGCGGCTGATATAGGTGGCGTCCTCGCCGGCCGCTTCGTAAGGGGTGGCGTAGCCGCCGGGCTCCTGCTTGTCGATGACGAGGCAGCCCGGCGCCTTGCGCAGGATCTCGCGGGCTTCGTCCGCACTGATCGGGTTCTCGAACTCGATGTTGACGGCCTCGGAGTGACCGACGAAGACCGGCACGCGCACGCAGGTGGCGGAGAGCTTGATCTTGGGATCAAGAATCTTCTTGGTCTCCGCCATCATCTTCCACTCTTCCTTGGTGTAACCGTCCTCCATGAAGACGTCGATGTGGGGGATGACGTTGAATGCGATGCGCTTGGGGAATTTCTTCGCGACCAGCTCGTCATTGGTGTAGACGGCCTTGGTCTGCGAGAACAATTCGTCCATCGCGTCCTTGCCGGCACCCGACACGGATTGATAGGTCGAGACCACGACGCGCTTGATGGTCGCCTTGTCGTGCAGCGGCTTGAGCGCGACGACGAGCTGCGCGGTCGAGCAATTCGGGTTGGCGATGATGTTCTTCTTCTTGAAGCCTTCGGTCGCAGCCGCATTCACTTCCGGCACGATCAGCGGCACGTCCGGATCCATGCGCCACGCCGAGGAATTGTCGATCACGACCGCGCCGGCCGCGCCGATCTGCGGCGACCATTCCTTCGACACCGAGCCGCCCGCCGACATCAGGCAGATGTCGACGTCGGAGAAGTCGTAATGCTCAAGCGCTTTGATCTTCAGGGTGCGATCGCCATAGGAGACCTCGACGCCGACGCTGCGGCGTGACGCCAGGGCCACGACCTCGTCGGCGGGGAATTTGCGCTCATCCAGGATGTTGAGCATTTCCCGTCCGACATTGCCGGTCGCGCCGACGACTGCGACTTTGTAACCCATCGTTCACTCTCCGATGAAAAAGCCCGTTCCTGAAGCTGACGCTTAAACAGGAAGAGCAGCGCTTCTATGCGAGAACCGGCCTCAAGACAACGTTGGACCATGCCTGAAGGCCGTGGATGCAGTCGCCAGAGGCCAGCACGGCCGTTAGCCCCACCCAGATCCACCTGGCGCTTGCAGCCTTCGCCGATGAGGTCGTCGGCACGCTGGCGCGCCTGATCGCCTATGTGGGGGCGCTCGCCCTGTTTGCCATCCTCGCCCTCGCGGCCCTCGGCCAGCTGCCCGACTTGCGCGACGATGAGCCGGCGGACAAGCCAGCCTGGAGCGTGGCCGACCGCTCGCACCCGGCCTTCGCCATCAGCCGGATCGATTCATCAGAGAAAACAGCCTCTTACACCATCCTTCGGCATCCCGAAGGCGGCCGCAGGGACGTGCTGCGCTGGACAAACGAGGCCGGCCAGCCCGTGGCCGAGCTCGACATCTACCGGGAAGGCGGCGAGTTCGACGTGGCTCGTCCGGCGATTGCGGATCTGGCCGTGGAAATGGGATTGAGCACGACGAGCACGCTGGAGCAGGCCGGCCTGATCGACACGAAATTCGGTCCGGTCGCCCTGTTCCGGCCGGTCGGCGCGGCGGAGGGGACGCGGGCTTGCCTCGGCTATCTCAAGCGCAGCGAGGAGCCGGCGCTGCAGATCTCCGGCTTCTCCTGCCAGGGCAACACCCTGCCCGCCCGGCGCGCGGCGATTGCCTGCACGCTGAACCGGTTGACGCTGCTGACCTCGGGCAACGAGCCAAGGCTGGCCGAATTGTTCGCCCGCGCCGAGTTGAAGCGCCGCACCTGCGATTCCCCGGGATCACCGGACTGGCTGCTGGGCGCCGCCAACGCGCAATTGCGCGGGGCGCTTTAGGTTGTTGTTTGAGCGTGATCAAACCGCTGCACACTTTTCCGGATCACGCTCAAGACCGCATCAAGCTCAAGTGGCTGGTATTGATGCAACTTTTGCCGGCACGCGCGATTATTCCGAGCTGGTGTGACCCAATTGACCTAGTTGCGTCTGCCCCGGCCGGGCTAGTATGGGGTGAAATCGACTGGCGGCCTGCCGCCTGAAGGGGACGTGATGAGCTTGAATTTCTCTGCGGCGAACAAATTGGCGACCTTGCTTGCGGCGGGCGTCGTCATTGCCATGTCCTCTGCGATCGGTTTGGCTTCGCCGGCTTCGGCCGACACCAAGACCAAGCGCTATGACGAGCGCGGCCGACACTATTACGGACCGAGCGGCCCCAACGCGGTCTACCAGCAGGGCCGCACCCGCATCTATGTGAGCAAGCGCTCCTGGCTCGACGGCGGCACCGAGGTCAATCCCGGCGACCGCAAGTTCAGCGACTACGCCTTCCCGCCGGCGGTGGGCTATCCGTCCTTCGCCCGCGAGAACCTCAACCGTCCGATCGACCGCCAGCCGCTCTCGCCGCCGCAGGATGTCGGCGGTTACCCGCAGAATTTCCCGCTGTACTGAAGCGGACCGTCGACCGAATCAAAATGGCCGGGCTCACGCCCGGCCATTTTGTTTGGGCCGTCATTCCGGGGCGGCTCGAAGAGCCGAACCCGGAATCTCGAGATTCCGGCTCTGGTCCTTCGGACCATCCCGGAATGACGGCATCTACCCATGCAGCTTCTGCAATTCCTTCAAAATCGCTTCGCCCATCTGCGTGGTCGAGGCGGCTCTGGTGCCTTCCGACTTGATGTCGGCGGTGCGCAGGCCGCTGGCCAGCACGGCGGCGATCGCGGCATCGACCTTGTCGGCGAGATCGCCCATGTCGAAGGAGTAGCGCAGCGCCATGCCGAAGGACGAGATCATCGCGATGGGATTGGCGAGGCCCTTGCCGGCGATATCGGGGGCGGAGCCGTGCACCGGCTCGTACAGCGCCTTGCGCTTCTTGCTCTTGACGTCGACCTCGCCGAGCGAGGCCGAGGGCAGCATGCCGAGCGATCCGGTCAGCATCGCCGCGATGTCGGACAGCATGTCGCCAAACAGATTATCGGTGACGATGACGTCGAACTGCTTCGGCCACTTCACCAGCATCATGCCGCCGGAATCGGCGAGCTGATGCTCGAGCGTGACGTCAGGGTATTCGCGCTTGTGAACTTGCGTGACGACCTCGTTCCAGAGCACGCCCGACTTCATGACGTTGCGCTTCTCCATCGACGTCACCTTGTTCTTGCGCTTCTTGGCAAGCTCGAAAGCGACGCGGGCGATGCGCTCGATCTCATAGGTGTCGTAGACCTGGGTATCGACGGCGCGCTTCTGACCGTTGCCGAGATCGGTGATGGTCTTGGGCTCGCCGAAATAGACCCCGCCCGTGAGCTCGCGCACGATGACGATGTCGAGGCCCTCGACCGCTTCGCGCTTCAGGCTGGATGCATCGGCCAGCGCCGGGTAGCACATGGCGGGACGGAGGTTCGCGAACAGAGCGAGATCCTTGCGCAGGCGAAGCAGGCCGGCCTCCGGGCGCACCTCATAGGGCACGGCATCCCATTTCGGGCCGCCGACCGCGCCGAAGATCACGGCGTCGGCGTCCTTGGCCTTGGCCATGTCGCCTTCCGAGATCGACACCTTGTGCGCGTCATAGGCTGCGCCGCCAACAAGGCCCGTATCGGTCTCGAACTTGGCGATGCCGGCCGAATTGAGCCAATCGATCAACCGCTTCACCTCGCCCATCACCTCGGGGCCGATACCGTCGCCGGGGAGCAGCAGCAGTTTATGGGTCGCCATGGTCGTATCCTCAGTTTTTCCTCGTCATTGCCGGGCTTGACCCGGCAATCCAGCCTTCTTGAAAAGATGGATGCCCGGGTCAAGCCCGGGCATGACGAAGGGGATGAATTTCGGCCGGAGTGCTAGAGCGGCGTTGCGCGCTTGGCAAGACACCATTGCCGGGGAGCCGGCTGTGCAAAACGGATGGAGCCTGCCACACTCGCGCGGCCGGAGTACTCCTTGCACGCCCCTGACCGCCTGCCGCCCTACGCGCATCCCGCGCGGCTGATCCTGACCTTGTCGCTGGCGGCGACGGTCGGGCTTGGGATCGGCCGCTTTGCCTATGCACTGGTGCTGCCGGATATGCGGGAGACCCTCGACTGGTCCTACTCGGCGGCCGGGTTCATGAACACCATCAACGCCGTCGGCTACCTCGTTGGCGCGCTGGTGGCGTCCCGGCTGATCCAGCGGGTCGGCTGGTCGGCGGCGATCCGCCTGGGAACCCTGGCCTGCGTCGCCGGGCTCGCCACCTGCGCGCTATCCGGCAATTTCGTTGCGCTGAGCCTCGCGCGCCTCGTGCTGGGCTTGGGCGCGGCGGCCGGCTTCGTCGCCGGCGGCGCGCTGGCTGCGACCATCGCCCAGTCGCGCCCGGAGCGCGCCAATTTCCTGCTGAGCCTGTTCTACGCCGGCCCGGGCATCGGCATTCTCGCCTCGGGGCTGATCGCCCCGTTCACGTTGCAATATTTCGGGCCAGGCTCGTGGTGGATCGTCTGGTGGGCGCTGACGCTGCTGTCCGTCGCAATGACGATTCCGCTGTTCCTGATCCGCATCGAAAGCGGTGCGCGCTTCTCGGAAGGCAGCCACGCGTCGTTTGCGATTCTGCCCGTGCTGATCTATCTCGCCGGCTACTTCCTGTTCGGCGCCGGCTACATCGCCTACATGACCTTCATGATCGCCTATGTGCGCGACGGCGGCGGCGGGGCCGCGGCACAGGCCGCATTCTGGAGCCTGATCGGGCTGAGCGCCTTCGTCACGCCATGGGTTTGGCGCGGCGTGCTGGCGCTCGATCGCGGCGGGCTTGCCACCGCCATCATTCTCGGCACCAACGCGTTAGGAGCCGCCTTGCCGATGCTGGGACATTCGCCGGCGTGGCTTGCGGTCTCCGCGGTGGTGTTCGGCGTCGCGTTCTTCGCCGTGGTCGGCTCGACCACCGCCTTCGTGCGCTTCAACTATCCGCCCGAGATGTGGCCGACCGCGATCGCGGCGATGACGATCTCGTTCGGCGTCGGCCAGACGCTGGGGCCGATCGTGGTCGGCGCGATCACCGATGCGCTGGGGAGCTTGAGTTACGCGTTGAACGTATCGGCGGCGCTGCTGGCGCTGGGGGCGTTGGCGGCGCTGTGCCAGCGCAAGGTGGCGTCGGCATAATCGTCGTTTCCGGGGCGCGCGCAGCGCGAACCGGGAATCCAGAGGTTTGTGGCGCGAGATTCCGGGTTCTCGCTTCGCGAGCCCCGGAATGACAGCCTCAATCAGCTCCCACTAAACGAATTATACCCCTGGTCTTCCCAATAGCCGCCCTTGTAGTCGTTGGTGACTTCCATGGACACCACGTATTTCGGATTCTTGAAGCCAAGTTTTGTCGGCACGCGGATCTTCATTGGGAAACCGTAGGCGCGCGGCAGAATCTCGTTCGCGTATTTGAATGTCATCTGGGTCTGCGGATGCAGCGCGCTGCGCATGTCGAGCGGCGAGTTGTAGCCGTCCTTGTCGGCGCACTGGAACCAGACATATTTCGCACGCGTGTCGGCGCCGATCAGTTTGAGGAAATCGCGCAGCGGCGTGCCGGTCCAGCTTCCGATCGCGCTCCAGCCCTCGACGCAGATGTGGCGGGTGATTTGCGTGACCTGCGGCAGCTTGTAGAGCTCATCCAGCGTCCAGGACTTCGTGTTGTCGACGAGGCCGCGCACCTCGAGCTTCCAGTCTTTGCCGTCGACGTCGGGCGCGTCGTCGAGATCGTAATAGGCGTTGAACGGGAACGGCTTGGTGATCGCGCTCTCGGGAAACGTCGGCGCCAGCGCATCGGGATTGAAGATGAAGGCCTGCACCGCGTCGTTGAACTTGGAGACCTGCTTCAGCATCTCCTCGGCCGAGGAGGAATCGACGACGTCGCAGCCGGTGAGCAGCGTCAGCGCCCCTAAGCTGGCGCCGCCCGCGATGAAGCGGCGGCGGGTGACATCAGGCATCGTCTTGATGGAGTCCTTGATCAGCAATCGCTTGTCGACGCCGGGGATCAGGAATGAGCGCTTGGCCATGATCTCCTCCCTCTCAACGACCAATGATCATCGCGCGTAGGCTCTTCGGCACCAGCAGCGCGAGAGCAACGTGAACGATCAGGAACGCACAGATCGCGGCCATGCAGAAGAAGTGCACATAGCGCGCGGTTGGATAATCGCCGAACAGCATCACCAAATAATAGAGCTGCACCGGCTTCCAGATCGCGAGGCCCGAGAGCACGATCAGCACGCCGACCACGATGATGCCGGCATAGAGCAGGCGCTGCACGTAATTGTAGACGGTGAGATCGTCATGGCCGAGCTTGAAGGTCAGCGCCGCCCTGACGTCGTGCAGCACGCCGGACGCCGTGATCGGCAGCAGCTTCTTGCGGAAGCGGCCGGTGGCGAACCCGGTGATGAGATAAGCGAGGCCGTTGATCATCAACAGCCACATCGCCGCAAAATGCCAGAGCAGGCCGCCGCCAAGCCAGCCGCCGAGTGTGTACTCGCGCGGAAAGCTGAAGCCGAACAGCGGCGAGGCGTTGTAGATCTGCCAGCCCGACAGGATCATCAGGATCATGGCAAGCGCATTGATCCAGTGCATGATCCGCACCCAGGCCGGCTGGATCACTTTGGCCGGAGTGGCCCTGACCTGCTCGTCGCTGACTGTGAGGCTCGCCATGATGGTTCCGTCCTGAAGGTCGTGACAGCAATTATACGCCGAAGCGTCCGCTTTCGTTACGCCCTTCCGGCATCGAATCGATACCGGCAGGCTATCACGGTCACAATAAAGCGAGCCGGGTACCCCCGGCTCGCCGCCTCAAGGCCTCCTGTTCGGGGGATGAAACAGGACCGCGCAGTATTACGTCGCCGGCATCAGCACGGTGTCAACCACATGGATGACGCCATTCGACTGGTTGACGTTGGAGATCGTCACCATCGAGGTGCCGCCCTTGGCGTCGACGATCCAGACCTTGCCGTCCATTTTCTTTACCGTCAGCTCCTCGCCTTCTGCGGTCTTCAGCTTCTTGCCGTCGGTGAGGGCAGAGGCATCGAGCTTGCCGGGCACGACATGGTAGGTCAGGATCTTGGTCAGCGCCGCCTTGTTCTCGGGCTTGACCAGATTGTCGACGGTGCCGGCCGGCAGCTTGCCGAAGGCGGCGTTGGTCGGCGCGAACACCGTGAACGGGCCCTTGCCTTCGAGCGTCGGCACCAGGCCGGCCGCCTTCACCGCCGCCACGAGCGTGGTGTGGTCCTTGGAGTTGACCGCGTTCTGGACGATGTTCTTGGACGGGAACATCGCGGCGCCGCCGACCATGACGGTCTTTTCCTCGGCGCTGACAGGCGCGACGACGGTCGCGGTGATGGCGAGGGCACTGAAGGCGGCGGCAGCGAGACAGGCAATGCGCTTCGACATGGAGAATCTCCCGATTGAATTGAGACCGGCGACGGCCGGCGTTGAGCTGGCAACAACGGCGGCTGCGACAGTGTGGGGTGATGCAGCAGTGCCGTCGTTGGACCGAATTACGGGAGGGCTTGGGCTGCGGTTTCGGGTCAAAACTCTTTGTGATGCGTGAAACTATGGGGAAGGAATTACGTGTGGGGGCGCGCGAGAGGGTGCGAAGCGGACGGTCCTGTAGGGTGAGCAAAGCGCGCCATGCGCTTCCTCAAATGCGGAGAGATGGTGGGCAGAGCGCTTCGCGCCCTTGCCTACCCTACGGCAGTGTGCCTCCATCCGCGCTCCAGGCTGACATTCAATCCCTGCTCTGCGGCGTCTGGATGAAGCCGCGATTATGCGTGGGGCTGATCAACACTTCGTTGATGCAGACTCTGGCCGGCATGCTTGCGATGAAGGCGATGGTGCGGCCGAGATCTTCGGATTGCAGCATCCTGGCCTGCTCCTCCTCGCTCGGCACCACCGGGCGCAGTTTCAGGATCGGCGTCGCCACCTCGCCCGGCATCAGGCAGCAGGCGCGCAGGCCGTTGACGCATTCGTCCATGTTGAAGGAATGGGTCAGCGCCAGCACCGCATGCTTGGTCGTGGTATAGGCCGGGCCCGGCATCTTCGAGACATGACGGCCGGCCCAGGACGAGACGTTGATGATCGCGCCGTCCTGCTGCTTGCGCATCGTCGGCAGCACCGCGCGCATGCAATAGAGCACGCCGTTAAGATTGACCTGGACCAGTCTGTCCCAGCCTTCCAGTTCCATGTCTTTCCAGCTGCGCTTCGGGACATTGATGCCGGCATTGTTCACCAGCAGATCGATCCGGCCATGTCTGGCGACGATCTGATCGGCCGCCTTCTGGGCTTCCGTGGCGTTGGACACGTCCAACATAATGGCCTCGGCCGTCCCGCCCGCTCCCGTGATCTTCGCGACCACGGCATCCAGGGCTGGCTGGCGCCGGCCCGAGACCACCACCGTCCAGCCATCGGCCGCGAGCGCCTCGGCGCCGGCCTCCCCGATGCCGCTGCCGCCGCCGGTGACCCAGGCCACGCGTTTCCCGTTTCTTGTCATGCCAACTGTCTCCGTTGCTTCTGCGGGGCGGTTTTTGCTAATCCAGCCCTCGGTTTTGACCGGCCTTTACCGGCGAGGAATGTTGCATGAACCAAGCTGCCAACGCCAACCTGTTTTCCCGCCTGTTCGACGGCCTTTCCGATCCCAAACGCCTCGCGATCGAGACGCATGACGGCGCCCATATCAGCTATGGCGATCTGATCGCGCGCGCGGGGCAGATGGCGAATGTGCTGGTCGCACGCGGCGTGAAGCCCGGCGATCGCGTCGCGGTGCAGGTGGAGAAATCGGTCGCCAATATCGTGCTGTATCTTGCCACCGTGCGGGCCGGCGCGGTCTATCTGCCGCTGAACACTGCCTATACGCTGAACGAGCTCGACTACTTCATCGGCGATGCCGAACCGTCGCTGGTGGTCTGCGATCCCTCCAAGGCCGAGGGCCTCGCCCCGATCGCTGCCAAGGTGAAAGCCGTGGTCGAGACGCTCGGCCCTGACGGCAGGGGCTCGCTGACGGATGCCGCCGCCAAGGCGAGCAGCGAGTTTACGACGGTGCCGCGCGAAAACGGCGACCTCGCCGCGATCCTCTATACGTCCGGCACCACGGGCCGCTCCAAGGGCGCGATGCTCACCCACGACAATCTGGCGTCGAATTCGCTCAGCCTCGTCGATTACTGGCGCTTCACGGACAAGGACGCCTTGATCCACGCGCTGCCGATCTACCACACCCACGGCCTGTTCGTTGCGACCAACGTGACGCTGTTCGCGCGCGCGTCGATGATCTTTCTGCCGAAGCTCGATCCGGATCTGATCATCAAGCTGATGGCGCGCGCCACGGTGCTCATGGGCGTTCCGACCTTCTACACACGGCTTCTGCAGAACCCCGCGCTGTCGCACGAAACGACCAAGCACATGCGGCTGTTCATCTCGGGCTCCGCGCCACTGCTGGCCGAGACCCATCGCGAATGGTCGGCCCGCACCGGCCACGCCGTGCTCGAGCGCTACGGCATGACCGAAACCAACATGAACACGTCGAACCCCTATGACGGCGAGCGCGTGCCCGGCGCGGTCGGCTTCCCGCTGCCCGGCGTCTCGTTGCGCGTGACCGATCCCGAGACAGGGAAAGAGCTGCCGCGCGACGAAGTCGGCATGATCGAGGTGAAGGGCCCGAACGTCTTCAAGGGCTATTGGCGTATGCCGGAGAAGACCAAG
The DNA here is from genome assembly GCF_023074095.1 of Bradyrhizobium sp. 137. Lineage (NCBI taxonomy): Bacteria > Pseudomonadati > Pseudomonadota > Alphaproteobacteria > Hyphomicrobiales > Nitrobacteraceae > Bradyrhizobium > Bradyrhizobium sp. 137. The sequence continues at coordinate 18,804 of NZ_JADPKU010000007.1, read as the reverse complement.
GCGGAATTCCGGCCCGACGGCTTCTTCATCACCGGCGATCTCGGTAAGATCGACGCCAAGGGCTACGTCCACATCCTCGGCCGCGGCAAGGACCTCGTCATCTCGGGCGGCTTCAACGTCTATCCGAAGGAAATCGAGAGCGAGATCGACGCCATGCCCGGCGTGGTCGAATCCGCCGTGATCGGCGTGCCGCACGCCGACTTCGGCGAGGGCGTCACCGCGGTGCTGGTGCGCCAGCCCGGCGCGAGCATCGATGAGGCGACCGTGCTGAAGGGCCTGGAAGGGCGGCTCGCCAAATTCAAGATGCCCAAGCGCGTTTTCGTCGTCGACGAGCTGCCGCGCAACACCATGGGCAAGGTGCAAAAGAACATTTTGCGCGAGACGTATAAGGATATCTACGCGAAGAAATAGGGCTCAATCGCTCCGGGATTGGGGGGAACGCATGAACCGAGAGCAGGCCGTCCGGATCAACGATCATCTGCTTGATGCTTGCGAAGCCCTCGACCGGGCTCGAATGGCGATTGCAGCACTTGGCAAGACCGAGCGGATGGAGCTCGGAGACTGGCTTAACGCTCGTCGGCGCTCTGGAGGACAAGCTGCTCCTGCCGATTTACGAGCAGCATCCGGATCTGGAGCCGCCATTGGCCGATTTAGAGGAGCCGACGGTCACCAGTGAGCTCACATGGAATGACGTCCAGCTTCTGCCGCCAGTGACCGAGCAGCGTTTCGACGAGATCATTTTTTCGGTCATGGAGCGGACTTGGCGGAAGACCGCCATGATGGTGTGGCTTGTGGTGAATCGCTGCAGGGAACTTGGATTGTCGATCGACGACGAAACGGTTGCTGCGCGATTGAAGGCGCTTTCCGACTCCGATCGCATCGACGGTATCGGCGATCTCCGAATGTGGCGCCACAGCGAAGTACGATTGAAGGACGAGACCGCCGATTAGGCCAGATCGGGGCTCAGTCCGGTCACTTGGTGTAGCGTACGCTCTCAACCCCGCCCTTGCGAGGAGCTCTTGCGACGAAGCAATCCAGACTGCTGTTGTTGAAAGATTCTGGATTGCTTCGCTTCGCTCGCAATGCGGGAGTGTGTAGCTACTGTCCGCCCAACAGGCTCAGCACAAACCGGCTGCCCACGATGAACAGATAGCAGCCGAACGCGACCTCCAGCGTCCGCTTCGACATTGCATGCGCGGCTTTCACGCCGAGCGGCGCGGTGACGAGGCTCATCGGCATCACCAGCGCGGCGCCGATCAGCGAGACGTAGCCGAGCGCGAACGGAACTTGCAGCGCTACGATGGCCGGATAGGTCGCCGCGGCCGGCCAGCCAGCATAGACGTAGCCGAGCGCGCCGGGGATCGAGATCAGCACGGCGAGCGCCGATGAGGTCGCGACCGCCTGATGGATCGGACGCCCGTAGAACGTCATCAGCAGGTTGGAGAACAGGCCGCCGCCGATGCCCATCAGCGTCGAGAGGATGCCGACGCAGAAGCCGTAGACCCGCATCAACCCGCCCTTCGGCAGATCGCCGCCGAGCTTCCAGCTCTCGCGCGCGAAGACGAGCCTCGCCGCAGCGGCGTAGGCGACGCAGACGAACACGATCTTGAACAGCCGCTCCGGCGCGTAGCGCGCAACCACGCTGCCGGCGACAACGCCAATGACGATCGGCAGCCACCAGAGGCGCAGGATCGCCATGTCGACCGCGCCGCGCCGGTAATGCGCCTGGAACGAGCGAAGCGAGGTCGGGATGATGATCGCGAGCGAGGTGCCGATGCAGAGCGGCATCCGCACTTCCAGCGGCACGCCAACGATGCGGAAGCATTCGTAGAGCACCGGCACGAGGATCGCGCCGCCGCCGATGCCGAACACGCCGGCCAGGAATCCCGAGAGTGCGCCGGTTGCAATCAGCAACAGCGCGAGCTCGATGATCTCCTTGATATCAAGGCCTGCAATCACCCCTGACCTACTCCGGCATCGCCCCGAAACGTCCGCTCGGATTCGGCTGCAGGCCCAGCTGTAGAAGATCTGATTTGCCCGGTCGACACGCCGCGCCTGCCGCCTTGGGTGGGATGCAGGACGCGCATATCCGCCATCGCGCGGAAAATCGGTGCGCACGGCAGAAATTGGACATGGCCGTTCGCCCGAGGCGCTTCGCGCGTCATGAACTGACTGGCGCGAGCGACATTCGCACCACCATCATGGCTTGGAGGCGTTCCAATAGTGATTTCAATGGACCTCCCCGAAGCTCACAAAGGATGAACATATATTCGATCTTTCGTTGGTAGGCCTTGGCTCTGGTATACCAAGCCTCTGATTGGCCTTGTTTCATCAACGCTCTAGAGCTGAACTCGCGTTCGATTTATGCCCATTTGGTGATTGCGCAGGCGAAATCGACTCCGTAAATAGAGCCGACCTTTCCGATCCCCACGCGCCCTTCTGTTGGGCCGCGATACAACATCAAAGCCCATGACCGCACGGATCGAACGACCGCTCTCGCCACACATGCAAGTCTACCGCTGGACGCTGACGATGGCGCTGTCCATCGTCCATCGCGCCACCGGTATCGCCCTTTATGTCGGAACCCTGCTGCTGGTCTGGTGGCTGGTTGCCGCAGCCTCCGGTCCGGCCGCCTATGGCCATGTCCAGGCCTTCGCCGGCAGCATCATCGGCCGGCTGATCGTGTTCGGCTACACCTGGGCGCTGATGCATCATATGCTCAGCGGCATCCGGCATTTCGTGTGGGACCTCGGCTACGGCTTCAAGGCCAATGAGCGGGAAGCGCTGACCTGGGGCGCCCTGATCGGCGGCATCGCTCTGACGGTGCTGATCTGGATCATCGCCTATGCGATTGGAGGCGGCCGATGAGTTTTGACGAATCCCACGGCTCGCCGCAGCGTCCCTCGATGCGCACCCCGCTTGGCCGCGTCCGCAATCTCGGCGCCGCGCATTCGGGCACGTCCGATTTCTGGCGCCAGCGCATCACCGGCGTCGCGATGACGCTGCTGATGATCCCGGTGCTGGTGATCATCATGATGCTGCTCGGCCGCAACCAGGTCGGCGCTGCGCAGATTCTCAGCTCCATTCCTGTCGCGGTGATCCTGCTCCTCTTCATCATCGCCAGCGCCTGGCACATGAAGATCGGCATGCAGGTGGTGATCGAGGACTATGTCCATAACGAGAAGCTGAAGCTCACCGCCATCATGCTCAACAACTTCTTCTCGGTCGCCGTGGCGCTCGCCTCGACCTACGCGATCCTGAAACTGTCATCCGGAGTGTAACCCATGGCCACCACAACGAATGGCTCGGGCAAGGGCGCTCCCGCCACCAACGGCAAAGCCTATCCGATCGAAGACCACACCTATGACGTCGTCGTGGTCGGCGCCGGCGGCGCGGGCCTGCGCGCCGTGGTCGGCTGCAGCGAAGCCGGCCTGCGCACCGCCTGCATCACAAAAGTGTTTCCCACCCGCTCGCACACGGTCGCTGCGCAGGGCGGCATCTCCGCCTCGCTCGGCAACATGCACAAGGACGACTGGCGCTGGCACATGTACGACACCGTCAAGGGGTCGGATTGGCTCGGTGACCAGGACGCGATCGAATACATGGTGCGCAACGCGCCCGACGCGGTCTACGAGCTCGAGCATTGGGGCGTGCCGTTCTCACGCACCGAGGACGGCAAGATCTACCAGCGCCCGTTCGGCGGCATGACGACCGAATTCGGCAAGGCCCAGGCGCAGCGCACCTGCGCCGCCGCCGACCGCACCGGCCACGCCATGCTTCACACGATGTACGGCCAGTCGCTGCGCCACGCGGCCGAGTTCTTCATCGAGTTCTTCGCCATCGACCTGATCATGGACGACCAGGGCACCTGCCGCGGCGTCATCGCGCTCAAGCTCGACGACGGCACGCTGCACCGCTTCCGCGCCCAGACCACGATCCTGGCAACCGGCGGCTACGGCCGCGCCTATGCCTCCTGCACCTCGGCGCATACCTGCACCGGCGACGGCGGCGGCATGGTGCTGCGCGCCGGCCTGCCGATGCAAGACATGGAGTTCGTCCAGTTCCACCCGACCGGCATCTACGGATCGGGCTGTCTCGTCACCGAGGGCGCGCGCGGCGAAGGCGGCTATCTCGTCAACTCCGAGGGCGAGCGCTTCATGGAGCGCTATGCGCCGTCGGCCAAGGATCTCGCCTCGCGTGACGTCGTCTCGCGCGCGATGACCATCGAGATCCGCGAAGGCCGCGGCGTCGGCAAGAAGAAGGACCACATCTTCCTGCACCTCGACCATCTCGATCCCGCGGTGCTGGCCGAACGGCTGCCGGGCATCTCCGAATCCGCAAAGATCTTCGCCAATGTCGACGTGACGCGCGAGCCGATCCCGATCGTGCCGACCGTGCACTACAACATGGGCGGCATCCCCACGAATTATCACGGCGAGGTGCTGACCAAGAAGGATGGCGACGACAACGCCATCATCCCGGGCCTGATGGCGATCGGTGAAGCCGCCTGCGTCTCGGTGCACGGCGCCAACCGCCTCGGCTCCAACTCGCTGATCGACCTCGTCGTGTTCGGCCGCGCCGCGGCGCTCCGCCTCGCCGAGAAGCTCACGCCCAACGCCAAGCAGCCCGAGCTGCCGGCGAACTCGGCTGACCTCGCGCTCGGCCGGCTCGACCATTACCGCTACGCCTCCGGCGGTACGCCGACGGCGAAGCTGCGTGAAGGCATGCAGCACGTGATGCAGAACAATTGCGCGGTGTTCCGCACCGGCGAGGTGTTGAGCGAAGGCCAGAACCTGATCCAGAAGGTCCACAGCGGCATCACCGACATCGCGGTGTCCGACCGCTCGCTGGTGTGGAATTCGGACCTCGTCGAGACGCTCGAATTCGACAATCTGATCTCGCAGGCGGTGGTGACGATGAACTCGGCCGCCAACCGCACCGAGAGCCGCGGCGCTCATGCGCGCGAGGATTTCTCCGAACGCGACGACAAGAACTGGATGAAGCACACGCTGGCCTGGCTGGACGAATCCGGCAAGGTCAAGATCGAGTACCGCCCCGTTCACAACTACACCATGACCAACGACGTGCAGTACATCCCGCCGAAGGCGCGCGTGTATTGATCATTGCTTGTCATTGCCGGGCAAAAGGCGCGAAGCGTCGTCTTCAAACCTGATGACCCGGCAATCCATACTTTAAAGATGGATGCGCGGGTCGAGCCCGCGCATGACGGAAGAACCAGAGGCAGGACTTATGGTTGAATTCGCACTTCCGAAGAACTCCAAGATCACTGGCGGCAAGACCTGGCCGAAGCCCGCGGGCGCCACCGAGCTCCGCGAGTTCAGGGTCTACCGCTGGAATCCGGACGACGGCAAGAATCCGAGCGTCGACATCTATTATGTCGACACCAATGATTGCGGTCCGATGGTGCTGGATGGCCTGATCTGGATCAAGAACCACATCGATCCGTCGCTGACCTTCCGCCGCTCCTGCCGCGAAGGCGTCTGCGGCTCCTGCGCCATGAACATCGACGGCCAGAACACGCTGGCCTGCACGCGCTCGATGCACGACGTGAAGGACGGCGCGGTGAAGATCAACCCGCTGCCGCATCAGCCGGTCGTCAAGGACCTCGTCCCCGACCTGACCAATTTCTACGCGCAGTACGCCTCGGTCGAGCCGTGGCTGAAGACGACCTCGCCGACGCCGCAGAAGGAATGGCGCCAGAGCCACGAGGACCGCGAGAAGCTTGACGGCCTCTACGAGTGCATCCTGTGTGCCTGCTGCTCGACCTCGTGCCCGAGCTATTGGTGGAACAGCGAGCGCTATCTCGGCCCCGCCGCGCTGCTTCAGGCCAACCGCTGGGTGTCCGATTCGCGCGATGAAGCGACCGGCGAGCGGCTCGACAATCTCGAGGACCCGTTCCGCCTCTATCGCTGCCACACCATCATGAACTGCGCCAAGGCCTGCCCGAAGGGCCTGAACCCCGCGGAAGCCATCGCCGAACTCAAGCTCAAGATGGTCGAGCGCCAGATCTGAGTCGAAATTGATGGTCCCGCCCCGGCCGGGCTGGCCGGGGTATGCTGCAATCGCACGCAATTCGAGGAGAATTTTCTCCAACCCGCTGCGCGCGCAAATTTTCGATCCACAACCAAAGGTTCCAGCAGAAGCTGCTTCCTTCCCTGCGCGTGATTCAGTTAAGCTCCGGCCAGGGACGGAGCGACTGTGCAGAGGGCGCAACGCAATTCGCTGAAACTGTTGCAGTGGATGATGGCGGCATCCCTGGCGCTGCCGATTGCGCTGTTCGCCATCGCCGCCGCGATCTCCTACACATCGACGAATGACATCGCCGACCGCGAGATCGAGCGCACCCTCGACGTCGCGCATGAGCATGCGCTCAAGGTATTTGAAACCATCGACCGCAGCCTTGCCGAGCTCAACGAGGTCGTGCGCAGCCTTCCCGACGAAACCATCCGCGTGCGCGAACCGGCTTTGCACCGTCGCCTGAAGCGGCTGACCGATTCGCTGCCGCAGCTCAAATCGGCCTGGATCTTCAATGCGGACGGAAAAGCGCTGGTCAACAGCCTCGTCTCGCCGCCGCCGGAGCTGAGCTTTGCGGACCGCGATTACTTCTATGCCCACGTCGACCAGAGCATCGGCACCTTCATCGGGACGGCGCTGACGCCACGCCCGCCCTATCAGGGCGCCCGCTTCTTCGGCGTGAGCCGGCGCCGCGATGCCGACGACGGCCGCTTCATCGGCGTGATCCAGGCCTCGGTCCTGCCGGAATATTTCGAGAGCTTTTATGCCAGGATCGGCTCCGATCCCGGCAGCTTCTTCGCAATGGGACGCACGGACGGCGCACTGCTCGCGCATTTCCCGCGGCTCGACCACGACCTGCGGCTCGATCCGGGTGGTCCGGTTGGCCAAAAGATCGCGACAAGCCCCGAGCACGGCCTCATGACCATCGCCTGGCCGTTGGACGGGATTGAGCGCCGCATCGGCTACCGGCGCATCGCCGAATATCCGATCTATGTCAGCGCCGGGCTCGAAAGCTCGGCCATCCGGGCACGCTGGTTCGCCACCATGGGCCAGCATCTGGTGTTCGGCATTCCCGCGACGGCGCTGCTGTTCCTGCTGCTCGCCTTCGCGTTCCGCCGCACCCAGCATCTCCAGGCCGAGGCCGCAGCGCGGCGAGAAGCCGAGGACGCGCTCAAGCACAGTCAGCGCCTGGAGGCGCTCGGGCAACTCACCGGCGGCGTCGCGCACGACTTCAACAATCTGCTGACGGTGATCCGCGCCTCGGTCGACCTGCTGAATCGCCCGCAACTGACCGAGGAGCGGCGGCAGCGCTACATCACGGCCATCGCGGACGCAGTTGCGCGCGCCGCCAAGCTGACCTCGCAGCTCCTCGCCTTCGCGCGGCGCCAGACCTTGAAGCCGGAAGTGTTCGATGTCGGACAGCGGATGCAGTCGCTGCATGACATGCTGGCAACGCTGCTCGGGCCCGCCATCGAGATCGTCACGCGGCTGCCGGCCGAGCCCTGCCTCGTCAACGCCGATGCCGGCCAGTTCGAGACGGCGCTGATCAACATGGCGACCAATGCGCGCGATGCCATGCAGGGCAAGGGCAGGATCACCTTCGAGGTCGAGGCCGCGACGACCATTCCGGATACGCTGGCCCCCGGCGCCCATGGCTACATAAGCGTCACCGTCCGCGACACCGGGATCGGCATTCCTGCGGCGCGGCTCGGGCGCATCTTCGAGCCGTTCTTCACCACCAAGCAGGTCGGCCACGGCACCGGTCTCGGCCTGTCCCAGGTGTTCGGTTTCGCCCGGCAATCCGGCGGCGAGGTGACGGTCACGAGCGAGGTGGGACAAGGCAGCACCTTCTCGCTCTATCTGCCGCGCGTGCCGCTGGAGCTGCGGCCGCAGCGGCAGGCGCCGAGCACGGCGCCGGCGGTGGCCGGCAGCGGCATGTCGGTGCTGGTGGTCGAGGACAACATCGAGCTCGCCAATTTTGCCGCCGACGGGCTGACCGAGCTCGGTTACAGCATCACGCTGGTCGACAATGCGACCGATGCGCTTGCCGAGCTCGTCGTGGACGCCGATCGTTTCGACGTCGTGTTCTCGGACGTGGTGATGCCTGGGATGACCGGGCTCGACCTGGCGCAGGCGGTCCGCGACCGTGGCATCGGCGTGCCGGTCGTGCTGACCACGGGCTACAGCCAGGCTCTATCCCAGGATGGCGCCGCCGAGTTCGATCTCGTGCAGAAGCCCTATTCGATCGAAGAATTGTCGCGCGTGCTCCACCGGACCGCCCGGCTGCGGCGCGTCCGGGACGGCGCTGCCGAATGAATCGGCGCGCTCGGAACCCAAGGGAACCGTTTGATTTCCTTTGCGTTGTCGGCCCATGCACAAGCCGGCTGCGAAGCGCGAACAGGGCAAGAATCCGCCCATTGTCGAGATCAAAGGCGAGAACGGCGATGACGTGGCGCCGCCGCCGCCCGAGCTGCTCGAACCGGACCCCGAACTGTCGCCCGAAGAAGCCGAGCAGGCCCGCAAGGACTATCTGCTGACGCGCTTCTGGATCAGCGCGCGCGGCTTCTGGGGCCGCAACGGCGATCGCATGGCCTGGCCGTTCTCGATCGGCCTCGGCATCCTGATCGTCCTGACCGTCGGCTTCCAATACGGCATCAACGTCTGGAATCGCGCGATCTTCGACGCCATCGAGAAGCGCGATGCGACGAGCGTCTTCCATCTCACGGCGCTGTTCTTCCCGCTCGCAATCGGCAGCATCGTGCTCGGCGTCGCCCAGGTGTTCGCGCGGATGAGCATCCAGCGGCGCTGGCGAGCCTGGCTCACGAGCAGCGTGCTGACGCGCTGGCTCGCCAACGGCCGCTATTATCAGCTTAACCTCGTCGGCGGCGATCACAAGAATCCCGAATACCGCATCGCCGAGGATCTGCGCATTGCGACCGACTCGCCGGTCGATTTCCTCGCCGGCGTCACGTCCGCGCTGCTGTCGGCCGTGACCTTCATCATCGTGCTCTGGACCATCGGCGGCGCACTCACCGTCAGGCTCGGCGGCTCAAGCCTCACCATTCCCGGATTCCTGGTGATCGCCGCGATCCTCTACGCCGCGACCGCCTCCAGCTCGATCCTGGTGATCGGCCGCCGCTTCGTGCAGGTCTCCGAGGACAAGAACCAGGCCGAAGCCGATTTCCGCTACACGCTGACGCGCGTGCGCGAACATGGCGAGAGCATCGCGCTGCTCGGCGGCGAACAGGAGGAGCGCGACGGCATCGACCGCAATTTCACCAGCGTGCTTCGGCAATGGGCGCGCCTGGCCGGACAGCACATGCGGACGACGCTTGTCTCGCAGGGCTCCAGCCTCGTCGCGCCCGTGGTCCCCCTCCTGCTCTGTGCGCCAAAATTCCTCGACGGCAGCATGACGCTGGGACAGGTCATGCAGGCGGCCTCCGCCTTCACCATCGTGCAGAGCGCGTTCGGCTGGCTGGTCGACAATTATCCGCGCCTCGCCGACTGGAATGCCTGCGCGCGGCGCATCGCCTCACTGATGATGTCGCTCGACGGTCTCGAACGTGCCGAGCAAGGCGATGGGCTTGGCCGCATCAAGCGCGGCGAGACCAGCAATGACGCCATGCTGGAGTTGAAAGACCTTTCTGTCACGCTGGACGACGGCACCGCCGTGGTCGGCGAGACCGAGGTGGTGATCGAGCCGGGCGAGCGGCTTCTGGTCGCCGGCGAATCCGGCACCGGCAAGAGCACGCTGGTGCGCGCCATTGCGGGGTTATGGCCGTGGGGCGGCGGCAGCGTCAATTTCCATCCCGACCGGCGGCTGTTCATGCTGCCGCAGCGGCCCTACGTACCCTCAGGATCGCTGCGCCGCGCGGTGGCCTATCCCGGCGCCGCTGACGATTGGACGATCGAGGAGATCGGCAAGGCCCTGCGCAAGGTCGGCCTCGATCACCTCAAGGAGAAGATCGAGGAGGAGGCGCCGTGGGACCAGACGCTATCAGGCGGCGAGAAGCAGCGCCTCGCATTTGCGCGGCTGCTGCTGCACAGTCCCGACATCATCGTGCTCGACGAGGCCACATCCGCGCTCGACGAGAAGAGCCAGGACAAGATGATGAAGATGGTCACCGACGAGCTGCCGAAGGCGACCATCGTCAGCGTCGCACATCGCGCCGAGCTGGAGGCTTTCCACAGCCGCAAGATTGTGCTGGAGCGCCGCAAGGGCGGCGCCAAGCTCGTCAGCGACGTCGAACTGATCCCGCGCAAGGGCAAGCGCAGGCTGCTCGGCCGCTTCCTGCGCCAGCGCATGGCCCCGCCGAAGAAGGCGGCGTGACTCTCGGTTCGCCGTCCCGGCCGTAATCGCCCGCATCGAGCGTTGGAGTCCCTCGCAAAACCGGCTATGCATGCGCCGCTTGCAATGAGGACCGCCTGCTTGACGACCGACAACGCCCCTTCGTCCGCGCCGTTCGGCGCCTTTGCGCCGAATGCGGCGCAGGCCGCTCTCATTCGCCTGGCCCAACAGTCCGGGCTGAAGCGCGGCGCGTTCCGGCCCTGGATGTCGCGGCTGGTCAACCTGCTGCGCGGCGGCCCGGTCGACGTGCAATATCAGGGCGCTTCGTTCCGCTTCTATCACCAGGGCAGCGCGACCGAGCGCGGTGCGCTGTTCAATCCCGACTACAATCTCGACGAGCTCGATTTCCTGCGTGAGCACACCCCGGCGGGCGGCACATTCGTCGACGTCGGCGCCAATGTCGGCACGTTTGCGCTGGTGATGGCGCGGCAGGTCGGCACCAAAGGCAAGGTCGTGGCGATCGAGCCGCATCCGACGACGTTTGCGCGGCTCGCGTTCAATCACGCCGCATCGAACGCGACGCAGGTGCGCCTGGTGCAGGCCGCTGCCGGTGACAGCGACGGCGAATTGATGATCGAGAGCGGCGGCGGTAATCTCGGTGCCACGCACGTCGTCACCGGCACGGCGAGCGCTGATGCGATCAAGGTCCCCTCGCTGCGCCTGACCCGTATCCTCGACGAGGCTGGCGTCACGCAGATCGATTCGCTCAAGATCGACGTCGAAGGCTTCGAGGACCGCGTGCTGATCCGCTTCTTCCGCGACGCGCCGCTATCGCTGTGGCCCCGCGCCGTGGTAATCGAACACCTGTCACAAAACGAATGGCAGCAGGATTGTATTGCCGACATGGTGGCGCGCGGCTTTGCCATCGCGCGCAAGACGCGCAGCAATACGTTCCTGTCGCGCTGACAGGGACGAACAACGGAGGTTGCGATGCTGGATCACATGGGATTCTCGGTCTCCGACTATGAGCGCGCCAAGGCGTTCTATGCCAAGGCGCTGGCGCCGCTCGGTTACAGCCTGATCATGGAAGTGACGGCAGAGCAAACCGGGCACGCCGCAGCCGCAGGGTTCGGCGCCGACGGCAAGCCGGATTTCTGGTTCGGCGGCCAAGGCGCGATGAACAAGCCGGTGCACGTCGCGATCGCAGCCAAGGACCGCGCCACGGTGGACGCGTTCTACAAGGCGGCGATAGCGGCGGGCGGACGCGACAACGGGCCGCCCGGCATCCGCCCGCATTATCATGCGAACTATTACGGCGCCTTCGTGCTCGATCCCGACGGGCACAACATCGAGGCCGTCTGCCACGCACCGGAATAAGCCGCGCTCCACACCCGCGAACAGGGAACATCGGCACGGCATCATCGTTATCGTCCTCTGGGCCATTGATCACGAAGGTGCCGATGCCAATCGAGCCGCCAGAGATTCCACCGACAACACCGGGCACTCCAACCGAGCCGCCTCCTGGAATTCCGCCGGGCAATCCGCAGCCCGACATCACGCCGCCGATGCGCGAGCCCGGCGAAACACCGCGGCCGGATGAATTGCCCGGCCATGTTCCCGAAGAGATTCCACGACGCGGGCCGAACGGACCGCTCACGCCCAATCCCGCGACGGATGCGCGTTCGCCACGGCATCACACATGAGGCGAGCGATCACATGCGGGGCGATTGCAACATGCGTCTGAATGCGCAATGAACGTCGTCATAGCGAAGTTATTTGCGTGCAGAAATAAATCGGGCCCCGACTGCTTGGCCCGCCACATTCCGGCCTAACGCGTAGCTGTTCATCCCAACACTTCGTCAAAGAACCTTCCGGGGAAGTTCACCACCATGACCAACCTTCGTCTCGTGCTGCTTGCAACGACGGCTCTGACCGCGATGCAATTCGCAAGCTCCGCATCGCATGCGCAAAGTGCGCCGCCGCTCGTCGTCGCGCAGGCCCAGCCACAAGAGACTGGCCCTGACGGAAAACCGAAGCAGCCTCCGAAGGGACCGCCAGCGGCCGCGCCGCCTGCAGCGCCCGCGCGCCCGGCCGCACCGCCGCCCGCGGCTGCACCGCCCCATCCACCCGCCGCGCCGCCGCCCGCCGCCGCACCGCCGCGCCCGACAGCGCCGCCTCCGCCTCCACCTGCGGCCCGTCCGGCTCCGCCGCCGCCACCTCCGCCGGCTGCCGCACCGAAGCAGCCTTCGCCGCCGCCGGCTGCGGCGCCACAGCAGCATGCGCCGACACCGCCCCCTCCGGCACCGCCTGCAGCACGTCCGGCTCCCACGCCGCCTCCCGCCGCAGCTCCGCAGCAGCATGCGCCGACGCCACCGCCGCCTGCAGCTCGCCCGACACCAACGCCGCCTCCTGCCGCGCAGCCGCATACGCCGCCTCCGGCACCGTCCGGCGCACGCCCGGCGCCGACGCCACCGGCCCCGCCCGCAGCAGCGCCTCAAGGCCGCCCGACGGCGACGCCTTCGCCTTCGCCCGCAGCGCCGCCGGCACGACCTGGCGCGCCTGCCCCGACCGCCGCGCCTGCACCGACTGCGTCACCAGCCCCGACGCCTGCGCCGACCGCGACGCCGGCTCCCGGGAGCACGCCCGGCGCGCCGCCGGCTGGACGCCCGGGTGCGCCGCCGCCGGGACGCCCGGGCGCGCCACCGGCTGCAGGATCGCCAGCTCCCGGCGCAACGCCCGCTCCAACGGCGACACCGTCACCAGGCGCCGGCACCCCGACGCCGCTGCCCGGACGTCCCGGTGCAGCATCGACGCCTGCTCCCGGCGCAACACCAGCCCCGGGCGCGACACCAACGCCTGGCCCTCAGGGCGGTACGCCGCCTGCGGGTGCGCCCGCTGCCGGAGCTCCGCCCGCGTCGCCGCAAGCCGGCGCCCCGGCCCGGCCGCCGGCGCCTCCCGCCGGTGCCGCGGCGCCAAGTGTCGTCCCTGGCACGGCAGCCGCAGCACCACCGCCGAACCGGGCGCAATACGCTCCGCCCACGGTTGCGCCGGCCTTCCGGGCCGCGCCCACCGTAGCAGCACCATTGCCGCCTCCGCCGCGTCCGCCGCAGCGTGACCTGACGCCGCTCGCGATCGGCGCAGGCGTGGTGGCCGGCGTCGCGATCGGCGCCACCATCGCCGACCTCCACAACCAGCGGCGTGAGGTCGTCGAAGGCGGCCGTACCGTCTATACCGAGCCGGATCGCATCATCATCCGCGATCCGGGCGGGCAGGCCTATGTCCGCGGCAACGATCTCTATCGCTTCCGCTACGGCGCCCGCGACATCCGCACCGACACAGTCGGCGGCGAAACCCGCACCGTCGTGGTCCGCCCTGACGGCAGCGAGGTGATCACCGTGGTCGGTGCGGACGGTTCGCTGCTGCGCCGAATCCGCAGGGATCCCGGCGGGCGCGAGATCGTCATCATCGACAACAGCTACCGGGATCCGCGCGCGATCGGCGGGTTCTATGTCGACGTGCCGCCGCCGGTGGTCAACATTCCCTATGATCGCTACATCGTCGATGCCCAGGAGGCGTCGCCGGACGTGATCTACGCGACCATGCAGGCACCGCCGGTGCAGCGGATCGATCGGCGTTACTCGCTCGACGAGATCCGCTACAGCCCCAATGTTCGCATGCAGATGCCGAGCATCGACGTCAACACGATCAACTTCGAGACCGGATCGTGGACCATCCCGCCGGACCAGGCGGCACGGCTGCAGGTGATCGCCGACGGCCTCAACCAGGCGATTCAGCGCAACCCGCGCGAGGTGTTCCTGATCGAGGGACATACTGACGCGGTCGGCAACGAGGTCGACAATCTATCGCTGTCGGACCGCCGCGCGCAGTCGGCGGCCGAATTGCTGACGCAGCAATTCGGTGTGCCCGCGGAGAACCTGACGTCGCAAGGCTACGGCGAGCAGTATCTGAAGGAGCAGACGCAAGGGCCGAGCCTGATCAACCGGCGCGTCACCATCCGCCGCATCACACCGCTGCTCAATGGCGGCCAGGCCTCGCTGCCGCCGCCCCCGCCCGGCACCGCGCCGCCGCGCTGAGACGAAGCATACGAACGCAAATGGCCGGGAGCGATCCCGGCCATTTTTGTTTGGACAGCATCGCCGCTACGGCCGAGCGGCCAGCCCAAGCGCGTCGACCATGAGGCGAAAGACCTCGGTATTGTCCATCGAACCGCGCACACCATCGTTGCCTGGCCCTGCCGCCGTGAGGATGACGTCCTCACCCGAATGCACACTGGCGCCGATCATCGCCGGCAGATTGCCCGGGCGCAGCACGACGCCTGGAACATCCTTGTATTTGTCGTTGGCCTTGAAGGTCCCGTCCTCGCCACCCTTCACGGTCGGCTCGTTGGGATTGTCGAGCTTCGGGCGGAACGTCTCGTAATGGTCCGGCAGACTGGCCGAGAAGATGGCGAGCCGCCGGCTCACGTCCACGCGTGCCGGATAGCCCTCCGCATCCGCAGCCGGATAATTGGGAAATCCGGCCTGCTCGTAGACGCCGACGCGCTCGCGCAGCGGCACGTTGGCCGCAGTGCCCATGTCATCATTCACCGTACCGACGAGGCTGTTGGGATGATTGTGGTCCGCCACCACCAGAATGAGGGTGTCGTCGCCACGCGCATGCGCCCATTCACGTGTCTGGCGCACAGCATTGTCGAGCATGATCGTGTCGTAGACGGCTCGCTCCATGTCGAGCAAATGCGCGTATTTGTCGATCATCCCGGACTCGACCATCAGGAAGAAACCGGCCTCATTCCGCGACAAGAGTTTCAGCGCCGCCTGCACCTGCTCGGTCAGGTCGGGCTGCTCGGGGAATTTCCTGACGCCGCCGCCCTTCAGGAATTTGCGGTCCAGTGCGCCGTCCATGTTTCCCGTGGCGAAGAGGCCGAGCAGCTTGCCCGTCTCCGGCTTGGCCGCGAAAGCGCCGAGCTCACGCGCGGTCGTCGCCACCTGATAGCCTGCATCGCGAAACTTCGCGATGTAATCGGTCTCGTCCTTGCGTTTCGAGCCGGCGGCGGATTTCGGCAGAAAATTTGCGCTGCCGCCGCCCATCAGCACATCCGGCTTCGCCGCGAAGAATTGCTCGACGATCTCGTCATAGGCGGCGCGCCGGCGGGTGTGCGCAAGCATCGCCGCCGGCGTCGCGTCCTCGATCTCGGTATTGGTGACGATACCGATCGCCATGTCGAGCCGCCTCCTGGCGAGGCTCGTGATGGTTTCGACCCGGGGATCGTCAAACGGGCTTGCGGTGCGATCCGCATAGACGCCCAAAGCGTTGACGGCGCTCTTGTGCCCGGTCGCATAAGCGCTGGCCGAATTCGCGGAGTCCGTGATGATCGAGTCCGAGCCCGCAGTCGCCACCAGTGCCATGTGAGGCATGTCGTCGATGGCGAGCTTGCCGCGGCTCTTGCCCTCCGAAATGCCCTTGGACAGGATGCGGGCTGCGACCCGATGCGCCGGCGACATGCCATCACCGATGAACAGGATGACGTTCTTCGCCTTGCGCGGACCCGTGTCGTAGACCGTCCATGTGACGCTGCGCTGGCGCGTGCCGTCGCTCACGTCCACGGCAACGCTGCCGGGCGTGGTCAGTGTAACGTCGCGCAGGACCAGGGCCGACTGTTCCTCGCCGTCCTCGCGATCGACGAAAGTCCCGGAGCGGCCGAACGCGATTGCGTAATCTGCGCCGTTCACCGTCACCTTCAACTTGGCCGGGTCAACCGGCCCGGGGAGTTCGACCTTGAAATCGAATTGAGCTCCGGCCAGGATCTCGGCACGATCAATCGGATAGATCGTCTGCGCCGACACTGGCGTTGTCCAAAGAAGGACGATGAGAGAGGCGACGGCCGACTGCTTGACCATGTTCGATGCTCCGCGCTGCCCATTCCGGGGAAGCAAGGAGCCTAGCGGCCGTCAATGACACCGTCATTATGTCGTGCATCGCCCGATCGGGGCGACAAAGAGCTCAATCCTTGTCGCTCTCCAGCCGGAAAATCTGCGAGCCTTCGCTGCCCGACAGCAGCCCGGTGTCGCTGTAGAGTTTCAGCTTGGTGCGCGTGTCGGCGATGTCGAGGTTGCGCATGGTGAGCTGGCCGATTCGGTCGGCCGGCGTGAAGGCGGCGTCCTCGACCTTCTCCATGCTGAGCCGCTCGGGCGCGTAGGTGAGATTGGGGCTCTCGGTGTTGAGGATCGAGTAGTCGTTACCGCGGCGCAGCTCCAGCGTGACTTCGCCGGTCACGGCGCGCGCGACCCAGCGCTGCGCGGTCTCGCGCAGCATCAGGGCCTGCGAGTCGAACCAGCGGCCCTGATAGAGCAGCCGGCCGAGGCGCATGCCGCTGATGCGGTACTGCTCGATGGTGTCCTCGTTGTGGATGCCGGTGACGAGGCGCTCATAGGCGATGTGCAAGAGCGCCATGCCGGGCGCCTCATAGATGCCGCGGCTCTTGGCTTCGATGATGCGGTTCTCGATCTGGTCGCTCATGCCGAGGCCGTGGCGGCCGCCGATGGCGTTGGCCTCGAGGAACAGCGCGACGGCATCAGAGAAGGTCTGGCCGTTGAGCGCAACCGGCTGGCCTTCCTCGAAACGCACCACGACCTTCTCGGCCTTGACGGCGCAGTCGTCGCGCCAGAACGGCACGCCCATGATCGGGTTGACGATCTTGATGCCGCTGTCGAGGCTCTCGAGATCCTTGGCCTCGTGCGTGGCGCCGAGCAGATTGCTATCGGTCGAATAGGCCTTCTCGGCGCTCATCTTGTAGGCAAAGCCCTGGGCTGTCATGAACGCCGACATCTCGGCGCGGCCGCCGAGCTCGTCGATGAACTGCTGGTCGAGCCAGGGCTTGTAGATCTTCAGGCCCGGATTGGTCAGCAGGCCGAAGCGGTAGAAGCGCTCGATGTCGTTGCCCTTGAAGGTCGAGCCGTCGCCCCAGATGTTGACGCCGTCCTCCTTCATCGCCGCGACCAGCATCGTGCCGGTGACGGCGCGCCCCAGAGGCGTGGTGTTGAAATAGGTGATGCCGCCGGTTGAGATATGGAAGGCGCCCGACTGGATCGCGGCGATGCCTTCGTGGACGAGTTGCGTGCGGCAATCGACCAGCCGGGCCTTCTCGGCGCCGAACTCCATCGCCTTGCGCGGAATCTCGTTGTAGTCGGCTTCATCAGGCTGGCCGAGATTGGCGGTGTAGGCGTAGCAGCGTGCGCCCTTCTGCTTCATCCAGAGCAGCGCCGCAGAGGTGTCGAGGCCGCCCGAAAAAGCAATGCCGACTTTCTCACCCTTGGGCAGGCTTTTCAGGATCGTGGTCATGGTGCTTCCAATCGGGTCTCAAGGGCTGATGTCGGGGCGGGTTTGACCCGCGCGAATATCAAATTTCGCAGGGGTGGGCACGCATTTAATATAATAGCTCAAACCGAGGGCTCGGGACCGGTCTTGCGCCCGAACAGGCGCTGGCGGATCCGGTAGGCGGGCATGTTCAGCCGCGTCAGGGCGGCGTCGACCGCCTCATCTGAAAACCGTGTCCGCGGCCAGCGGTAGATCAGCGCGTAGGCGAACCAGATCACCACAAAGGTCACGAGGCCCGCAATCGAGACATCGGTGAAGAAGTGCCCGCCGAAGGCCATGCGCAGCCCGCTCGTGACAGCGCCAAAGATCACGGCTCCAGCATAGGCCAGCGGACGCCACGCCGGCGGCGCCAGCGCGGCCGGCGCCAGCGTCCAGAATGCCGTCGCGCCTTCGCCGGAGAAGAACGAGCAGTTGCGCGCGCAACCGCCGCGCGGATCCCACCACGGTACGAATTGCTGATCGCCGGCGAACTCGGTCACCACCACCGGACGCGGGCGGCCCCAATAGGTCTTGAAGGTGAGGTTGGTCAGAATGCCGGCCGACAGGATGATCGTGACCAGCAGGAACACGATCGCGCGCCCAGATACCATCAAGGGACGATCGGGCCTGATCATCTTGACCACGAGCGCCACGAGCGACGGCAGCACGAAGGCCCAGGCGACCCACATCGCAGCATCACGCGCGACGCCGGCCCAGCCATTCAGCTTGAGCGGAAAGGTTTTCGTTTCGCCGTCGAAGAAGAGCGACGCGAGCTTGAGGTCGAGCTCGGGATAGAGGCCGAAGACAAGGCCGATCACGAGCCACAGCGAAAGGGCGATGAAGAGTCCGGTCCGGTTCATGGCGCGCGGTTTAGCGGAGCAGGGCGGAGATGAAAACCCCAACGGCGGTCCTGAGCAACCGGCGACATGGGTAACAGTTCAAACCGACGACATGGGTAACACAATTCTCGTTTCGTTCAGGCCTGCTGTTGTTGGGGCTGTGGACCTTGGGGGCAACGCGCAGCGTTGTCCCCAAGGTCCACAGCGCTTTGGCGTTCTTAATTGATCCGCCCGATAAGCAATGGTGCCGAGCGTGACCGGGCCGTA
>NZ_JADPKU010000014.1:0-874 GCF_023074095.1 Bradyrhizobium sp. 137 | reverse complement strand
GATCAGCCGGTCCAGCTCCCGCGCCACCCGGGAGCCCGACAGCGAGGTGTCGGCCACCAACGCCAGGCATTCGCGCGTGCACTCGTCGACCACGGTCAGCATGCGGAAGCGGCGACCGTCGGTCAGCTGATCCGAAACGAAGTCGAGCGACCACCGGTCGTTCGGCGTCATCGGAACCAGCATCGGCGCCCTGGTCCCGATCGCCCGCTTGCGGCCACCACGGCGGCGCACCGTCAGCTTCTCTTCCCGATAGAGCCGGAAGAGCTTTTTGTCGTCTAATCGCTGTCAATTGCCCTGGGTGCCGGACCTTGTCGTGCCACGGCGACCTTGGCCTTTCGCGACCCGATCCGAGCCATCAATTGCTGCCCCCAACGGCGGAGTGCACTATCTTTGCGCACGCGCGTCATGAGCGCGTTGGCCGCCTCGAACAGAAGGCTTCGCGCCATGCGGTCGCCTGACTTGGATATCCGGCCAGAGATATCGACCTCGCCGGATTGATAGCGCCGAGGTGTCAGGCCGAGAAACGCTCCGACATCAGTTGGATCGGGCGAAGCGGTTAGGATCGTCTACGGCCGTCGTGAACGTCAATGCAGTAATCGCGCCTACACCGGGGATCGTTATCATGCGCTGGCAGGCCTCATCGGTGCGCGCGAGACGTAGAAGCTGCGAATCGAGCCTCTGCCTGCGCTCTCCCGCAACACGCCAAGCCTCAAGCAACGCGTCAATGGCGCTTCGGAGCAAGGGGTCCTCCGGACATCGCGTGAGCACTGCGCGGTCGAACGTTCCACCCTTACCGGCTGCGAGCACCACGCCGAAGGTCTTCAGTAGACCACGAATTTGATTGTAAAGCGTCGTACGAATCGCGACGAGTTCG